>JAGFXV010000118.1 GCA_017861475.1 Bacillota bacterium
CGTAGGCGATGCCAACGCAGCAGATGTAATGCATACCATCAAAGATCTTACTCTGCACCACCCTCATTTACAATTTTTGCTTCCACCCGAAGCCAGTGGACGAGGTATGAGTATACGGTCGCTACTGCAAATAGCCAGAAAAATGGAAGTGGATCTGCTGATTTTTGATCCGCATATGGGAACCATGGAAGGACCGGGTATAAATATCGAATGGTTGGAAGGCCTGCTGACTCCTATCCAAGGTCAGTATGATCTGGTTGTCAGCAGTCTGGGACGACACAGTGGGATAAGCAGCATCGCGGCTATGCTGGTCACTCCGATTTTAGAAACTTTTTATGGCAGCAGATTTCATGAACCGCTGGGTGGAATTTATGCAATTGCCCATGATTTTGTGGAAGAGCTGGCTACGGAAGCTAAATTCTGGACTGATAGTATAGACGGTTCCGGTTTGGACTTCTGGCTGATTACACGTGCACTGTGTTGGAATAAAGAAATTTGTGAATTGGATATGGGTGCACGTCCCCAATTCTGCAATTTGGAACGAAACAGCGTGGAATTTAATGAAATGATACGAGCCATATTTGACTGTTTGTGCCGTGACAATGCACTTTGGCAGCAGGAACGTCTGATCACCAAAGTGGTAGATATTCTAAACCACAATAAAACCCATCAGTTCGGATCAGCAGAGCTTGATCCGGCAGATATACGTATAGAACTAAAAAAATACTTTCAAAAGTCAGCGGATACGATTAAATCATCCTTGTCGGAAGAGAATTATCAGCAACTGCTTGAATTTATAGCTGGATCTAAAGAATATCAATTGAGTGATGCTGAATGGGTAAGTGGCATTTATAAACTGTATATCAATTATGCCTTCGGTGAAGAAAATCTTCAAAATGACATGATAAATGCGGCCACTGCATTATTCAATGCCAAAATAGCTGCCTGCGCTTTGGAAATGAATACATTCAACCAAAATCTCATCGCAATGGATATATCGCCCCGAGAAAATTTTCTGCAGTTTAAACTGGAGTCAGTCCGTAACCAATTAATCAAAGAGTTCGGGGGGAAGAGGGCGGCACTCAGCAATCAGTGGATGGGTAGATCAGAACAAACCGCTCCTCCGCTGGTTCCTTTTGGGTACATGGAATACATTCCCGGACGTCCAATCGTTGTGCCAAAAAAGATATCCGGCAAAGATAAACATATCGTCAATACGGATGAACTTTTTAAACAGCTGCGTAAACGCTATGAGGATCGTTTTAACAATTTTCTTGCGACCGGACTCGCTTTGCCGGCGCAGGCTAAATCAGACCAAATAATAGCCGCCACAGAAAGATTTATGGTTGATGCAGAAAAAGTGGTGGATGAGTTGTTCCCGGGTGATTTAAGTGAACCAGCGGGGCTGGAGCAGTTTGTGTCAGGATTGTTTAAAATGGTGCCCCATCAACAGATGTTTACGGTCAAAGCTGATCTTTTAAAGGAAATGCTGATCAGGTTCCCACCGGTTAATTTGATGATCCCCCTTGGATTTTATAGCCCTGCTGATCTATTGGGGAAAATTGACCCGCGCGATGCATTTACCTATGCAAATCTGGTTGAAAGCTGGAGCTACAATGATCGTGACATTTTGTGGCTAACTGAACAGCTTAAACCGGAAAGCTTCGCCTGGACAGATATTAAACCATTGATTGTAGATAGCTCATTGCCGGAAGGGTTATGGACGCATACCAAGATATCAAATCTGAATCGCATTACTGCCCGTATTACAATTAAGGCCATGGAGAAGGGCAAAGGAGGCAGATTTCCGAAACTGCGTTATTTTACCTCCATTATTCGCCGCATATGTTTAGCGGAGCATTACTCCCGTTTGTTTCAGCAAAATGTCAAAGAACGAAAAAATGTTGGTGGGAAAGTTCGCAATTCAATGATTGCCATGGAAAAAGGAGATTGCTTTTCAGCTCAGAGAATCTTTGAAAACAGTAATCACCGCGCTCTGACAGACAAAATACGGATAATGGCTAAGCTTTTAGAACAACAGGGCCAAAATCATTATGGCCAGATTCTCAGATTGATGGCGGATGGATATGGATTGAGTCAGGTTCTGGAGAACGGAACATTTTTGACTTGCACGGTATGGAGTTGGGCCAGTTATAGTTTTAAAGGCGGTTTAAACATACCTACTCCTTTAACCACCAGTATCGAAGGACGGTGGTTTAACCATGAATTTCTGGAATTGTTATACCGTGAACTTGGTTACGATGAAGCTGAAATAATGCAGACTGTTTTTCGTTATATTCAGGCTGGTAAAAGCGGACACAGTCTACTTGATGCCCTGCTTCCTGCCCGTCCCAAAGATGTCCAGGTGATCGTGCAGGAAACCACCAATGAGCCGAGTAAAACCCTGCAGCGTTATGAGGGCAATCCCTTGCTGGAGCCCATCAAGGAACATGCCTGGGAAAACAAATATGTATTGAATCCGGGCGCGATCCGCATCAAAGATAAAGTCTATCTTTTCTACCGGGCTGTGGGTGACGATAACGTTTCACACATCGGACTTGCCATAACCGATGGTTACAGGGTGCTGGAAAGGCTGGATCAACCGATTTTCTCGCCGGCAATACCGGAAGAGAAGATGGGCTGTGAAGATCCACGTCTGATTCTTATTGCAGATCGTATCTGGATGCTCTATACGGCTTATGACGGGAATATTGCCCAGATCGCCGCCGCTTCGATTGGACTGCAGGATTTTCAGGAGCGCAGGTTTACCGGCTGGAAACGGGAAGGGTTGGCTTTTAAAAATATCTGGGACAAAGATGCGATCCTGTTTCCTGAAAAGATCAAGGGCAAATATATTCTCTACCATCGCATTGAACCAAGTATGTGGATAACATATATGAAAGACCTGGTTTTCCCAAGCCGGGAGAAACATGCCATAATTATCGGGCCTCGTCCGGGCAGGATGTGGGATTCGCTGAAAATAGGGGCAGGTGCCCAACCAATTAAGACACGCTATGGATGGCTGTTGATCTACCATGGCGTTGATCACAATTATGTTTATCGTTTGGGGGTCATTCTGGTCGATCTGGAAAATCCCCAGAGAGTCATCTATCGTTCTCCCAATCCCGTTTTGGAACCAATTGAGGATTATGAGTTGGGTTTATCCGGTGCATGGGTGCCCAATGTAGTCTTTACTTGCGGGGCGGTAGCCAGTTCAGATAAAGAAATCCTGGAAGACGATGATGAAATCCTGGTTTACTACGGGGCGGCTGACACCAGTATCGGTATGGCCAGTGCCACCTTGGCCGAGTTGATTCCGGAAAAGTTTCGCATTGGATAACTTCGCTTCACGCCGGACGCCATTTCGTGTTAATATGAACAGCAATAGAGCGAAGAGATGAGGCGATTCCAGTGAAATCTTTGGTACTGGCTGAAAAGCCCAGCGTAGCCCGGGAAATAGCCCGGGTCCTTAAATGCAGCAATAAACAAAAAGGCTATATCGAAGGCAGCCACTATGTAGTGACCTGGGCGCTCGGGCATCTGGTCACGCTGGCTGAACCGGATGATTATGACGTCAAATATAAACAATGGCGGCTGGAGGATCTGCCCATGCTGCCGGAAAAAATGAAGTTGAAAGTGATTAAACAGACCTCGCATCAATATCAGGTGGTTAAAAACCTGATGAACCGGGGCGACATAAGCGATCTGGTAATAGCTACAGATGCCGGACGGGAGGGCGAGCTGGTAGCTCGCTGGATCATGGAACAGGCCAGGTGGAAAAAACCCTTTAAGCGTTTATGGATTTCTTCCCAGACAGATGCTGCGATCATGGACGGCTTTCGGCAACTCAAACCGGGGCGGGACTATGATAATCTTTATGCCGCCGCCGTTTGCCGGGCAGAGGCGGACTGGCTCATCGGATTGAATGTGACCCGGGCCTTATCCTGCAAATATAATGCTCAGCTTACAGCCGGCAGAGTGCAGACCCCCACACTGGCCATGATTGTGCAGAGAGAGAATGAAATCAAAAATTTTCAGCCGGTTGATTATTGGACCATTCGAGCAGATTTTGGTGATTACTATGGTGATTGGCGGGATAACAAGAATCAGGGACGCATATTTGATGTTGTTCGTGCTGAAGCCATCGTAAATAAAATCAAAGATAAAAACGGGATTATTCAGGACATTAAAAAGGAATTAAAATCTGATCCTCCTCCCCTGGCATATGATTTAACTGAATTACAAAGGGACGGCAACCGCCGGATGGGCTGGTCTGCCCAGAAGACTTTGTCAATTTTGCAGAGTTTATATGAAGTACATAAGGTGGTAACCTATCCCCGCACCGACAGCCGCTACATAACCAGAGATATTGTACCGACGCTGCCGACGCGACTGCAGGCCATGCAAACCGGTCCTTATATAGAATACATAAGGCCGCTGCTGAGTCAAAAAATTCAACCCGGCAAACGCTTTGTGGACGACAGCAAAGTCACAGATCATCATGCCATTATCCCGACGGAACAACGTCTGAATCTGACCGCATTAAGTGTGGACGAAAAGAAACTGTATGATTTGATTGCCCGACGTTTTCTGGCTGTGCTTTATCCGCCTTATTGTTATGAACAAACTACTATTAAGACTGTAGTTGAAGGGGAGTCATTCGTATCCCGCGGCAAGGTCGTCAAAGATGCAGGCTGGCGCACGCTAAACAGTCATACGCAGGAAAAAGAAGATGCCAAAGAAGAAAATTTGCCCGAGCAGATACTGAAAGAACAACGTCAGGGCGACCACAAAAAAGTGGAGAATTGCCGCTTGAACAAGGCCAAGACCAAGCCCCCCGCGCGCTACTCGGAGGCAACTTTGCTGACCGCCATGGAAAGTCCCGGAAAATACATCGAGGATGAGGAACTGCGTGAAGTGATGAAAGGCAGCGGACTGGGAACTCCCGCAACCAGGGCAGAGATCATCGAAAAGTTATTTAATACATTTTATATTGAAAGACAAGGGAAGGAAATTATTCCCACCGCTAAAGGAATCCAGTTAATAGAATTGGCTCCGCCCTCTTTACGGTCTCCGGAACTGACTGCCCAATGGGAACAACAATTGACGGACATATCCCGAGGTAAGAGCAGTAAGGGCAAAATGATTGCCTCCATACGGGATGATGCCGGAGAGATGGTGAAAAAAGTTGTGCAGTCCAGTACGGAATACAAGCCCGCCAATGTCAGTAAAAGCAAATGTCCGTTATGCGGTCAAAATATGCTGCTGGTCAACACTCGGCAAGGTAAAATGCTGGTCTGTCAGGATCGCAACTGTGGACATCGCCAGCCTGAGAAACAACCGGATACGGATATTTTCAGCAGAAACAAAAATAAAGAACGAGTAAATCCACGGTTAATGGCCCAATACAGTGACAAGCAAGATTTGGGTCAAAGTCTGGGCGAAAAACTCAAAGAAGCACTGCAAAATAAAGAGAAAAATAAATAAAAAACCAAAAAGTTAATTATATTTGTATAAAAGGAGTCGTTATTCAGCGGCTCCTTGTTTATATTGCAAATAAATAGAGCAATATCACGGAATTCTATGAATAAATAATGCAGGAAAGCAACTGCCAAATGAAGAAAAAATAAAATACTAAAAAGTTCGGCTTAA
>JAGFXV010000119.1 GCA_017861475.1 Bacillota bacterium
GCGTTCACCGTAGCGGCGAAAAATATCACTTACTGACATACCGTTAATGTTTTCAATCTCCCGGTCCATGTCAACAAATTCCCAATTCAGTTTCGCAGCCAATCTGGACCCCACCGAACTCTTGCCGGTCCCCATAAAGCCAATTAATACGATATTCTTTCGCATAACCACACCTTTTCCTGTTCATCCCGTCGGAGAAAACGTATTACTTCTTTTTTATATAGCCACCCTGAAAATATTTTGGTTCCATATAGACCACAAATGCATTCGGATCACAGGCGTAGACTTGATCGGTAATCTTGTCAGCCAGAATACGTTTGGTGATAATATTCAGAACCAATTTGGAGCCTAATTTGCCTTTCGCTTCCCAGCAGGTGACCGGATAGCCTTCTTCGCGCAATTCATCTACAATATGGGCGTTTTCCATGTCGACGGTAACTTGCAGGCCACGATACCCAAGTGCCAGTTTTTCTTCGATCACACTGCCGACCAATACTCCCAAGGCAAAACCGGAACAGAATACCACCAACCTGACAGGATCATCCAGAGAACCGACCACCATCCCTAATGCAATCGTATATACCATGATCTCAAAAAAGCCGATGATCGCAGCCGGCCACTTGTCACCGCGGATGATCAAAATCGTACGGATGGTCCCCATGGAAACATCAATGATTCTGGCAAAGAAAATAAACAACAGCTGAAATATCATCTTATCCTATCTCCTATCTTCCCAGCTTTCCGGGGGTGTGTCTGAAGTTCTTATTCTTCCGGTGGAATTGAGTACGATGACATATTTTACTTTATCCTCTGCTTTTAGTATCACTGTTCCTCCTTGAACTGCTCTGCCGCTTGGTAAAAAGATACAAGCAGGCTGGTTTTTGAATCTGGAATTAAAAGGTTTGATACCGGAAAATTTAACTCCCTGGCTAAGTTTGTAAGTTGATTTGTCCACATATAGGTAACGGGGATTTTTACTATCATCAACATAGAATACTACCTGTTTGCTTACCCCGCTGGTGATAGCTTCTGTGCGGGCCGTTCTAAGAACACCAGCCATCGTACTGGCATCGGAATTGAGTTTGACCTCGGTCAGAGCAGAACTGAAACGGGGAAAAGACAAAGATATCAAAATCACCAATAACGCCATGGCAAAAAGGAGTTCAGCCAGTGTAAAGCCTCTGTTGTTGGGTGTAATAATCTGACACCACTTCTTTCATGTGGGCCACCGGAGCTTTGCAGCCGGTCAGGATCTCCAGAGACAGCGCTCCCTGGTGCACCAGCATTGATAATCCACCTATCGTCTTCAGGCCCCGTGCTGAAGCCATTTTCATCAGGCGGGTCTGCAACGGACTATATATCAGATCATAGACAACAGCACTTTTTTTTACCTGATCAAAAGAATCGACCGGACTTGCATCTGTATGAGGAAACATACCGACCGAACTGCAATTGATGATAAAATCTGCCTTCGTGCTGATTGCCCGGAAATTTTCCTGATTCATAATTATGCCCTGGCTGGAGAAGCCTGCTTGCTCACGCATGAAGGCGGCCAGATTTTGGGCACGGGATAAATCGATATCCATAAAATCAATATGTTCGATGGGGAACCTGGTCAGCACCCAGGCCAATGCCCGGGCCGCGCCGCCGGCGCCGATGAAAACAACCCTGCCCTGCGGGGTGATGCCTTCTTCCTCCAGACTGAGGATAAATCCTTCTCCATCCGTATTAAGTCCAATCAGATGCCCTCCCTGATTTTGGATCAAATTTACCGCCCCACAGGCTTTGGCATCGGCAGAAAGCTCATCCAAATAGGGAATCACCGCTTCCTTGAAAGGAATCGTTACGTTTACCCCTCCCATGGACAATGCACGAATAGATGCTACAGCATCCTGTAATAATCCCGGCTCGATCTTAAACGGCAAATATACATAAGGCAACCCCAGCAAGTTGATGGCGCTGTTTTGCATCAGCGGCGACAAACTGTGCCCCACCGGGTTGCCAAATAAGCCCAATAATGTGCTGACTGTCTTCTCCAAGCTTTTATTCCGCCTTCCGTCTGCATAAGCACAAGCTCGGGCCCAAGCACCTATGCAAAGAATTATTCCACTTTTTAGACTTAATTTCAAGTTTCTTACAAACCTGGTCGATCGTTATTGATGCTTGCGACGGTAACGGCGCAAAACAAAATATTCCATTGCCCGCGATATTTTGGTGCCATAAAATTCTTTGCGGGCCAAAGGTTTGACCAGAATAGTATAGAGTCCGGCACGATTGCCGCCTAAAACATCGGTAAAGATTTGATCGCCGATAACAGCAGCCTCAGAGATATTTACCTCCATGAGAGCCACGGCTTGAAGAAATGATCTCCGCAACGGTTTGCGCGCCCGGTGTATGAACGGTATTCCCAGACGTTGAGAGATCTGTAAGATTCTCTGTTCACCGTTGTTGGACAAAATGCAGGCCTTAAATCCCCGTTCTCTGATTATCTTGAACCACTCTTCCACTTCATTGCGCAACTCCTGGCTGTTCCATTCCGTTATAGTATTGTCGAGGTCAAATATAAATGCGCGCAAGCCGGCAGCAGCCAGCTCATCCAAAGGAATATCAAGGAGAGAATCCACATACATACGGGGATATAATTTATTGGTCATAGTTTACCTCATGATAAATTATTTTGCAGTCAACATCTTTTCCCGCAGCATGGCAGCTGCCAATTCCGGAGCAACCGGATTGATATAGATACCGCTGGCAATTTCTACGGCTGCGTTGACTAACAGGCGGGGGGTCAACTCAATATACCAGTGATAGCCCGGCTGGTAATCAACATTGACCGGAGCAGTGTTAATTACCAGATTATATGATGGATCGGCCAGGCTTTCAATCATAACATTGCTGAATTTCTTAATGATTTTGGCCAGATCCTGAATTTCTGCTGCGCTGATACCGCCAAAATGCTCTTTGTGATTTTTGGGAATGATCCAGGTCTCATAAGGAAAACGCGGCGCATAAGGGCAAAGCAGGATAAACGCTTCGCTCTCCGCAACCAGACGTTCATCGCTCATCTCCTGGGCCAGGATGTCGCACAACAGGCAATGGTGCTTTTCTTTATAATAGTCGATCATGCCCTGATTCTCCGCTGGCACTAGCGGCAGCGCTACGATCTGGCTGTGGCTGTGTTCCAGGGATGCCCCGGCAAATATTCCGCGGTTTTTATAGATTTGAATATATTTGATACGCTTGTCGCAGGCCAGGTCGTTATACCGATCACGCATAATTTTCAATATAATTTCCATGCGCTCAACCGACAACTGATGAAAATCGATATCATGTTCGGGAGCTTCGATAATTACTTCGTGTTTGCCCAGTCCGTTGTATCTGCTGAAAACTCCGAGGCAGGTTTCTTCCAGTTCCCCTTCCAGTTCAAAAGCGGAAAACTTGTTGGGGATCGCCCTGACCAGCCAACCCTTCGTATTTGGCTCGGAATCCTCCCGGTATGCTGCTATTTCCGGTGGAGTAAACTGTTCGTTGCCCTCACAAAACGGACAGAAGGCGCCCATTACAGATGACTCCAGCGCTTTTTTGGCAATCGGAAAATCATTGGGTTTGAGCGCACGATGCTCAGCCACCGATACCCAATTGTTTTTGACCAAATCTCTTCTGAGTTCAGACATGTCTTTTTCCTCCTTGCTGTGTAATTAAATAATATGTAAAGCGTCCGTACGTTTATGCTGATTAATAAAGCCGCAACAATACCAAAAAGTTTTTTCTAAGTCATATAATACCTTAAAATTTGCCATTATAAAAATATACTGAAAAATATAAAAAACACTTGCCAAGATAGATTTCACGTATTAAACTAAACACAAGTTAATGTTGATTATTTTAGTCCACTTTGGAGGTTACCCTATTATGCAGTTGACCCGACAATGTGAGTATGCGCTGCGAACCATGCTGGAACTTGCTTCCCATCCCTTTGGAGAGATCATATCCAGCAAAACAATTTCTGAACGGCAGGATATCCCCGAGGATTTCCTTAAGAAAACCATTCATCTATTAGCCGTCAATGGTCTGGTTAATACTGTACGCGGCACGCAGGGCGGCGTAAGGCTGGCCAAAAATGCCGCTGAAATAAAAGTATCAGATGTAGTGGAGGCAATTGAAGGCCCCGTAGCAATTAATCCTTGTCTGGCCAGCGGTTATGTTTGCCCCAATCGATCCAAGTGCCGTATCTCACCTGTTTTAGCGCGGGCACAGCAAGCCTTTATGGCTGAACTGAGCAAAAACAGTCTGGCTGATTTGGTATAAAAATTAAAATTTTTTTGATTTAAAACTGGATAATATTAATCCAGTTAATCATACATCCCATCTTATTAATAATATTAAAGGAGGAGAAAGAATGTTTTGTAATCAATGTGAACAGACTACGAAGGGAATTGCCTGTACAAAAATTGGTATTTGTGGAAAGAACCATGAAGTTGCAGCTCTGCAGGATGTCATGCTTTATGCTGTCAAAGGTCTTTCTATCCATGCCAATCAAGCCAGACAAAGCGGTATTGTTAACCAGGAGGTCAATCGCTTCACCCTGGAAGCTCTTTTCAGCACCCTGACCAATGTCAATTTTGATCCGGAAAGATTCTTATCCCTGGTATCTGAATGTGTTTCATTGCGTGAAAAACTGGGAGAACAAATGATGGCAGCCGGACTTGAAATCACCAGCAATGACCCAGCCGCGAAGTTTATTCCGGCGGATACAATTGACGGACTTGTAAAACAGGGAGAAGAAATCGGATTTCTGGTGGATCTGAACGGAGATCCTGACATTGCCTCATTACAGGAACTGGTTGTTTACGGATTGAAGGGTGTGGCTGCCTATGCGTACCACGCTGCCATCCTAGGCCAGGAAGATGAAAAAATCTATGAATTTACCCATATGGCTTTGGCCCGAATCGGTGACCCTGCGCTTGATCTGAATGGCTGGCTTAACCTGGTGCTGCAATGTGGAGAGATCAACCTGCGGGCGATGGAGTTGCTCGATGCCGGCAATACCGGAACTTTTGGTCATCCGATACCGACTGAAGTGCCGCTTGGTCACAAGGCAGGCAAATGTATTCTGGTTTCCGGCCATGATTTAAAAGACCTGAAGGATCTGCTGGAAGCAACCAAGAACACCGGTATTACTATCTATACCCACGGAGAAATGCTGCCGGCACACGGCTATCCCGAACTGAAAAAATATCCGCATCTCTATGGCAACTATGGCAGTGCCTGGCAGAACCAGAAAAAAGAATTCGCCAACTTCCCCGGCGCGATCCTGATGACCACCAACTGCATCCAAGAGCCGCAGGATACGTACCGGGAAAATATTTTTACCACCGGACCGGTTGGCTGGCCTGGAGTCCGCTATGTGGAAAATGGAAATTTTGCAGAAGTGATTGCCAAGGCCCAGGAACTGCCCGGTTTCAATAGTGATGAAGAAGCAGGTTCGGTCATGGTTGGATTTGCCCGTAACACAGTGATGAGCGTGGCCGATCAGATTATTGCCGCGGTAAAATCCGGCGACCTCAAGCACATTTTCCTGGTGGGCGGCTGCGATGGTGCCAAGTCTGGACGTAATTATTTCACAGACTTTGTTGAACAG
>JAGFXV010000428.1 GCA_017861475.1 Bacillota bacterium
TGCGTCATGAATGATATGATGGCACAGATCAATCAAAAATTTGTCAACAGCGATGTGGTCGTCTACCTCAACCCGGTGATCTTCGGTCAGTTCAGCGCCAATATCAAAAACGCGGTCGACCGGTGGCTCCCCAATATACTGCCGTTCTTTGAAACCAGACCGGACGGCTCGACCATGCATCCTTCCAGATATGACGCATTTCCTCGGGTGATTATGATCGGTTATGGTGATGAACTCTCCGCAGAGGATCGGCAGCTTTTTACCGATATAACCAAAAAACATCGCAGCAATGTGGAAGTTTTAATATATCAGGACCGCGATCAGGATATCATCGATGCCTTAAGCAAAATCAAACTTGGAAGGGTAGGTGGACATCTATGATAAATATCGTTTTGATCAACGCCAGCCCCAAAATTAACGAGCCGTCTGTATCAGAATATCTCGTTGATGCCGTTGGAAGTTGTATAGATGAAGCCGCCGCCAGCAAATATTTCATAAGTGTCCGCCAGAGCATCACCAGACACAAAACCGGGGAGGACTTTGCGGTTATCTCCAAGGCGGATGCGATCATCATCACTTTTCCCCTTTATGTTTTCTGCCTGCCGGGTATGTTGATGCGGTTTTTGGAGGATTACCAGCAGTATTATGTAGAAAACGGCCAAAACGCCAGTCACGCTAAAGTGTATACTATTGTCAACTGCGGCTTCCCTGAACCGGGGATCAATCTGGAAGCGGTAAGAGTAATCAAGAGTTTTTGCCAGCACGTCAACATGAGTTTTCGCTTTGGCATAATGATTGGCGGCGGAGGCATGCTGCTCGGAACCAAGGATGCACCTTTTATGAAGAAGACCTTGAAAAGCATGCATGATGCCTATGCCACGATCGTTCAGGATATTGAAAATGATGATCTAAAAGAAATGGACAACATCAGTATCGCCATGAACTTTCCCAGACGTCTGTACCTCTTTATGGGAAACAGAGATTGGTTTTCCCAGGCGGGCAAGAACGGACTGAAGAAAAAGGCGCTTTATAAGCGGCCTTAAGATATAATGTTGGACGAGAAAGATTTAAAAGTATATACAGAGTTAATGGCATCGAGGTTTATAAAAGATCCCGGTGTAATGGCTCAAGTAAATGGCTTGGAACGTGCGAAAATGTTATTTGCGCTATCATGTGAGGGTCAGATTCTAGCATTTGATCAACGAAACCTTTTGCAGGTATTAGAGAATGGCAAAGGGCTGTTAATCGGATATTCATCGGATACATTAACGCAGGAGCAATTGTTGGAAGTTTATCAGCAGGCGTCATCCGGGTTAATAGAAACTGCAACCGAAGCCGAACTTTTATTCATGCAGGATAAGGGCATAAAGGTGAATGAGGTCACAGACCATAGCTGGCATACGAAATATACGGATGAGGACGTTTACCACCTGCAGGTTATCGTAGTTGATGAATCGTTGAAAGGAACTGGCGCTTTTAGAAAATTGCTCATGCCTATCATTAAGCAAAAGGGGCTCCCAATTGTTCTGCAAACCCATAATCCTCAAAACGTGCCTATATATGAACATTTTGGCTTTAGAATAATCGAATCGAATTCTTCCGAGGAGATTGCATTGACTTGTTATTGCATGATGCGATAAAAGTGAGAATGAGCTTATTGTAGAGATATCAACCTTGCTGAATAAAAAATGGCAAGGTTTTTTTATTATCAAGAAGTTTCCTGCAGATTAACTTATTCAACTAAAATTAACTACAAATCCATCGTCAGCAAATCAATCAGTGGATACAATGATACTAGAGGTGGTTGCTGCTTATATAAAACAAGGAAGTACGCAAAATTAGCATAATAACATTTTTTAGATGCTGTCTAAACAATTAATATTCAAGGAGGATTCGATCATGATCGTTGTAACAACAGAAAATCTGGTGGGTTATAAGGTAACGGAAGTAAAAGGGCAGGTGTTTGGCGTAGTGGTACGCAGCCGGGGATTGGGCGGAAATATATTGGCAGTTCTGCGCTCATTGATCGGTGGAGAAATTCATGAGTATACCGCCATGCTGGAGGATTCCAGAAAACAGGCATTGGACAGGATGATACGGAATGCAGCCCAAATGGGCGCCAATGCCATCGTCATGATGCGTTTTGACGGCAGTGAATTAGGCCAGTCCATGACCGAGGTAGTTGCTTACGGAACTGCCGTAATTGTAGAGAAGCTGTAAATATTATGGAAATAATAATTATTTTAGCTGCAATTGCATTACTGTCCTGGTTTGTTTTTGACAAGAGATTCAAAATGACCAATAATAATGAAATCCCGCCGGGATATGAAAGAACCGAAGAAACATTTATCGACCCCACCAATAAGAAGAAATATCGCGTATATTATAACGCCGCCGAGGGAACAAGATTTTATTACGAAGAGCCGGATCAGATTTTAAGTAAATGAAATTAAAAGCCTAACAAAAGCCCAGGCTATTACCTGGGCTTGAACTTCTATTCTATTGAAAAGGGTGACACAATTACGCACTAATATCGACAGGATGGCTACGTTTTAATCTGATGTAGTAGTATATTACTGTTAAGAGGATTAGTACGGCTATAGAATTGTATAAAACTACCCCGGTCTCTGATAAAGTTGCATCATTAATTTTTGAAACTCCCCATCCCATGTATATGAACGTGGCAAAAGATATTATCATTGTCAATATCTTTCCTTTCCCTGCTAAGACTAAAACTGCAATCAATATCAAAATAGTTATCACCCTGCCCAAAGCTATAGAAAAGGAAGGTAAGTTGCCTGTTGTTATTGCATCAAATGTGTTGCCTTGTATCATTAAGATAATCAGCATTATAGTAAATAAGGCCCATCGATTACAATTATATGGATTTGTCCATTTTTTATGATCTAGTTCAAATATTCTTCCGGTTGTTGTTTCTCCCAGACTCAACCACGCTATC
>JAGFXV010000120.1 GCA_017861475.1 Bacillota bacterium
CGGGGCGAAAACTCGCATCATATTGTAGAAGCAGTATTCAAGGCCTTTGCCCGGGCTTTTAAAGAGGCCATTGCGGTTGCTCCAGGGGTCGAAGGGGTATGGTCATCCAAGGGCAAGTTATAGTTTGAACTTGCCGCCACAGGGAGGGAAAGCATTGATTGCGATTATTGATTACGGTATGGGCAATCTGGCCAGCGTCAGCAATGCCTTTACCAAAATAGGATATGACAATATGATCACCCAGGTTCCGGAACAGATCCTGGCGGCTGACAAAGTGGTTCTGCCGGGAGTCGGAGCCTTTGCAGATGCGATCAAAAACATCCGCAAATTGGGTATAGATCAAACCATTCAGGAACTGGTCAGACGCAATACGCCTTTGCTGGGCGTCTGTCTGGGGTACCAGTTGCTGTTCAGCGAGAGCACTGAAGACGGGTTGCACAAGGGCCTGGATGTAATTGCCGGTCGAGTGGAAAAGTTGCAACTTCCGGCAACTTTTAAAGTCCCCCATATGGGTTGGAACAATATCGATATCAAACCGGGCAGTAAATTGTTTGCCGGTATTCCCCAGGGCAGCTGGTTTTATTTTGTGCATTCCTACCACGTTATTCCGGAGGACGATGCGGTCATGGCTGCAACCACAGAATACGGCGTCAAAGTCGTCTGTGCGGTGGAGAGGAACAATCTGGTGGCTACCCAGTTCCATCCCGAAAAATCAAGTGATATTGGGTTACAAGTTCTAAGGAATTTTGGAGCGATGAAAAATGATAATATATCCTGCGATTGATCTCAAGGAAGGTCAATGTGTCCGACTGGTACAGGGCAAAGCCGAGAACAAGACCGTATACTCTTCCGATCCGGCCGCCATGGCCTGCTCCTTTCAGGAACAAGGAGCGGAGTGGCTGCATATCGTCGATCTGGATGGCGCGTTTCAGGGCCGATCCGGCAATCGTGACGCCATTGCGCGGATTGCAGGGCAAATCACCATTCCTTTTCAGGTCGGAGGAGGATTGCGCCGGCTGGAAGACGTGGAAAACGTATTGGCGATCGGTGCCAGCCGGGTCATCATCGGCACCCGGGCTGTAACTAGCCCCGAATTTATGGGGGATTTGCTGCGCCGCTTCGGAGCCGAAAAAATCATTCTGGGGCTGGATGCCCGCGATGGGATGGTGGCAATCGAGGGCTGGGTGGAGAAATCCAGTTTGCCGGTAGTTGATTTTGCCCGGCAGATGCACGCGCTGGGGGTGGAAACAGCTGTTTATACGGATGTCTCACGGGACGGTCTGCTGCAGGGACCGAATTTGGAATCCATTCAGCAAGTGGCCGAACGGTCCGGCCTGAAAATCATAGCTTCCGGCGGAGTATCAAGCGTTGACAATATCAGCCGGCTGAAAGCCATGGAAGGGCTGGGCGTGAGCGGCGCCATCATCGGCAAGGCTCTTTATGACGGAAAACTTGAACTGAAAGATGCCTTAAAGGCAGCGAAGGGAGACCTGTAATGCTGGCCAAAAGAATTATCCCCTGCCTGGATGTACATGCCGGTCGGGTGGTGAAGGGAATAAATTTTGTCAATCTGCGTGATGCCGGTGATCCGGTGGAACTGGCGGCTTACTACGATAAAGAAGGTGCAGATGAACTGGTTTTTCTTGATATTACCGCATCATCTGACCAACGCCAAACCATGATCGATGTGGTCAGAAATACAGCCCGGGAAGTATTTATTCCCTTTGCCGTCGGAGGCGGTATCCGCAATCTGGATGACATACGGGCGATTTTAAATGCCGGGGCAGACAAAGTCTCGATCAATTCAGCTGCCGTGCATGATCCCTCGCTGATCACCGAGGCAGCGCTCCGTTTTGGTAGGCAGTGCATTGTTGTAGCTATTGATGCCCGCCGAAGAAAACAAGAAGGTTCCGGTGCCGATTCTTATTCGTCAGAATGGGAGGTCTACATAAACGGAGGACGTACCCCCACCGGGCTGGACGTTTTGGAATGGGCGCGCCAGGCAGAATCACTGGGTGCAGGAGAAATCCTGCTGACCAGTATGGACAAGGACGGAACCAAAGACGGCTACGATCTTGGGTTGACCGCTGCGGTGGCCGACATGTTGCCCATACCGGTGATCGCTTCGGGCGGGGCCGGGAACCTTGAGCATTTGAGCGAAGCTTGTATTGACGGCAAAGCCGATGCGGTTTTATGTGCTTCCATTTTTCATTATCGTGAATATTCGATTGCCCAGGCTAAAGAATACCTGGCGAGTAAAGGAGTTGCAGTGAGATTATGAGAGATGCTATAAAATTTGATGCCCACGGATTGATTCCGGCCATTATTCAGGATGAGCATAGCGGTCAGGTCCTTATGATGGCCTATATGAATGAGGAGTCGCTTGATAAAACCATCGCCAGCGGTCAGACCTGGTTTTATTCCCGCAGCCGTCAGGAACTGTGGATGAAAGGGGAAAGTTCCGGGCATGTGCAGAAGGTCAAACAGATCCTTTATGATTGCGATGGTGATACCCTGTTAATAAAAGTGGAACAAACTGGTGCGGCTTGTCATACCGGACATTATTCCTGCTTCTACCGGGACAGCAGCGGACAGGAAGTGGAAAACCAGGTTTTTGATCCGGAGGAAGTATATAATGCAGCCGGTAACCGCGGCATCCTTTTTGAATTATATAATGTGATCCGTGAGAGAAAAGAAAAATTACCTGAAGGTTCTTATACCACTTATTTATTTACCAAAGGTATCGACAAGATCCTGAAAAAAGTCGGCGAGGAAAATGCCGAGGTGATCATTGCTGCCAAAAACAACAGCAAATCTGAATTGGTCTATGAAGCTTCTGACCTGATCTATCATTTGCTGGTCCTTTTGGTCGAACAGGGGATAGAGCTGGACGATATTTTCAGTGAACTGGCTTCACGTCGCAAGTAGGAAAGTTAAATTCAACAAGAGCATCAAAAGCCTGACGGGTAAATTATTGGCCCGGTCAGGCTTTTGTTTGCGTTTGCAACGCTTGTGGGAAAGATTACCAGGCATCTTTGCCGAATGGGAATTTGTCATTTATGTTATTATTAAGAGACAGCCATGGATGAACTAGTTATTTTCGGAGGAAAAACATGAACAAGAGATTTGAGGGGCTGAATGAAGCCCAGATCGAGGCGATTCTGCACCAGGATGGACCTTGCATGGTTCTGGCCGGAGCCGGCAGCGGTAAAACCAGGGTGCTTACAGAAAGAATAAATTATCTGATCGAGCAGGGAGTAAGGCCGGATTCTATTCTGGCGATCACTTTTACCAACAAAGCGGCCCAGGAAATGAAATCCCGCATAAGAGAAATGCGGCCCGATTACTCGGGTCAGTGGATACAGACGTTTCACGCTGCCTGCTACAAGATGCTTAGGATGGATATTCACCTGCTGGGTTATGAGCGCAATTTTGCCATCATTGATGACAGCGAAGGCAAAACCCTGCTCAAAGAAATATTGAAAGAGGAGCGGGATTACGAGACCAAGCCCGACGAAATTCTTTACAGCATCAAACAAGCCAAAAACAGCCTTATGGATCCGGAAACATATTATCGCAACCTGAGCCTGCCTTTGCATATCAAAGATAAATATTACCGGGTTTTTCGTATCTACAATGCTCGTCTGAGAGAGTACAATGCCCTCGATTTTGAGGATTTGATCATCCTTACCATCAAACTTCTGCGGGAATATCCAGATATTTTGTCCAAATATCAGAACTGGTTTAAATATATTATGATCGACGAATACCAGGACACTAATTATGCCCAGTATCTTTGGGCCAAACTGTTGGCGGATGCGCATCATAACATTTTTGTAGTGGGGGACCCTGATCAGTCCATTTACAGCTGGAGAGGGGCTGAACCCTATAACGTAAAAAAATTCATGCAGGATTACCCTAATGTTCATCTGATCAAACTGGAAAAGAATTATCGTTCCACCGGCAGTATCCTGAAAGCTGCCAATGCGGTGATAAAGCATAATAGGGACCGGGAAGAAAAAGTTCTCTACACGGACAAGCCGGAAGGGGAAAGTTTGATTTATTTTTGTGCCGGCGACAGTTTTCAGGAAGGCCAGTTCGTGGCAGATACGATTGCTGATCTGGTAGACCGGGAAAACAAACATTATCACGACTGTGCCGTATTTTACAGGACCCACGCCCAGTCACGTATCCTTGAAGAAGCGTTGCTGCGGCGCTACATCCCCTATCAGATCATCGGTGCCCGCAAGTTTTACGAACGCAAGGAAATAAAAGACATCCTGGCTTATTTAAAACTGGTCTGCAATCCCAGTGACCGACTTAGCCTGCGGCGGATCATCAACGTTCCGCGCCGCGGGGTCGGTGAAAAGACCCTGGAAAAACTTGAAGAATTTGCGCAAGGCGAAAACATTCCGGTAATGGAGGTGCTGGCGGATGCCTCCCGGGTGAATGGGGTCAGCAAAAAAATGGCCTCCACGCTGGAAGAATTTTATGGCATGTTCAAGTATTTTGCTTCGCTCAAGGAATCCGAGGTTGCTTTAAAAGAAATTCTGGATCAGGTCATGGAAATGAGCGGCTATATTGAAGATCTCAAGAAAAACAATGCAGCTGAAGCTCAGAGCCGAATCGAAAATCTGCAGGAACTTCGTTCCCTGGCGGTGGAATTCAGTAAAGAGGGCATTGAAGATCTGGATGACTTTCTGGCCCGCGTTGCGCTGGTACAGGATACGGATGATGTTGATAATGCCGATACGGTCATGATGATGACCTATCACGGAGCCAAAGGACTTGAATTCCCGGTTGTTTTCATGACTGGCATGGAGGAAGGGGTATTTCCTTCCTACCGGACAGAAACCGAGGAAGATCTGGAAGAGGAACGGCGGCTGTGTTATGTCGGTATTACCCGGGCCTGTGAAAGACTGTATCTGACCAATGCCGTTTCCCGATTGTTATACGGTTATGAAAGAAACAATCCGCCCTCGCGGTTTATCAAGGAGATTCCGTCACAGTTGCTGGGTTCTCCCCATGTAAAAAAGACATCTTCCTGTGTGCTTACGGAAGGCGATACGGTGATCCACCGGAAGTTTGGCATGGGGATAGTCTTAAAGATGCAGGACAACCAAATCGCCGTGGTTGATTTTGAAAGAGCCGGTGTGCGTACCCTTCGGCTGGACATCGCTCCCCTCGAAAAAATAAGTTAAGAATACTTGCGAATGGAACGGTTATAAACAAGCTGTCATTATCATAGCTTGTTTATAGCCGTTCTTTTGTTATGCCTGGAATATTCGTGTGAATTTTCAGAAAAGAAGGAAAATTTAAACAAAATGGCGAAAATCTATTTTTCATAATTCAATAGTAAAGCACGAGGGGGGACATTTTCACAGATCGTAATCAATATTCTAACTTGGTTAAGCCGGAGAAAAGGAGGGGTATGAATGCCTGGAGGAACAGAGCTGAAAAATGAGGTATTAACCAGCTCAACCTGTGCCCTGTGCGGTGCCTGTCTGGACTGGTGTCCGTACATAGCCAACCTTGAAGACCATCTGGTCCTGCGCTTTGATTGCAATGTTACCGAAGGACGCTGT
>JAGFXV010000121.1 GCA_017861475.1 Bacillota bacterium
GGCTCCGGACTCTACAAATGTTTCTATATATCCGCGGCGCAGGGCTTCCAGATAAATCTCCTGGGTTCCGGGGAAGATAATGACCCTCATTTCCGGATGAACTCTGTGCCCTTTAAGAATAGCGGCCGCGGTCTGCAGATCCTCAATTCTTCCATTGGTGCAGGAACCGATCACCACCTGATCAAGCGTTACATCCGCTGCTTCACTTACCGGGCGGGTGTTTTCAGGTAAATGGGGGTATGCCACCAGTGGTTCCATTATGGAGACATCGTATTCTTTCACTTCTGCATAAACAGCATCCTTGTCCGATTGATAAATGGTATAGGGTCTCTTGGCCCTTCCTTTCACATAAGCCAGGGTGATGTCGTCGGGGGCAATGATTCCGTTTTTCCCGCCTGCTTCAATCGCCATGTTGGCCATGGTGAACCGGTTGTCGATGGACAGACTGGAAATGGCTTCTCCGCAGAACTCCATAGACATATAGCGGGCTCCATCGACCCCAATGTCTCCGATAGCCCGCAGGATAAAATCCTTGCCGCCTACCCACTGAGGGGTTTTGCCATAATAAACAAATTTGATGCTTTCCGGCACTTTAAACCAGGCTTCTCCGGTAGCCATACCGGCGGCCATATCTGTTGAGCCTACCCCGGTGGCAAACGCGCCCAGAGCACCATACGTACAGGTATGGGAATCAGCCCCGATGATCAGATCACCCGGGCCGACCAGCCCTTGTTCCGGCAAAAGGCAATGTTCGATCCCCATCGTACCAATTTCAAAATAATTTTTAATGCCGAAACCACGTGCAAAATCGCGCACTGTCTTGGCCTGTTCAGCTGATTTGATATCCTTGGCAGGCGTGAAATGATCCGGCACCAATACCACCCGGTCCTGATCAAATACTTCCTTCAATCCGAGTTTATTGAACTCGGAAATGGCTACCGGTGCGGTAACGTCATTGCCCAGTACCAGATCCAGTTTGCAATTGATCAATTCACCGGCTTCAATATACTCTCTGCCTGCATGTGCAGCCAGGATCTTCTGACTGATGGTCATTCCCATAGGGGGCTCCTCCTTTTGCTTCGGAAATGTGACGGACAAGAGATGAACAGGCAGACCTCCTATTACAAGCTGCTCTGATTGCTCTCCAGTTGTTTTTCATAATAATACTTATTGATGGCATGGATATATGATTTGACACTGGCCTCAATGATATCGGTGCTGAGACCGCGTCCGTTATAAATTTTATCCTCAATTTCCACCTTGGAAAGTACTTCACCCAAGGCATCTTTGCCTCCAGTTACGGCACTCAGTTTATATTCCAGCAATTTTCCGTAGATGTCAGTGATCTTATCCACCGCATGGCAGGCTGCCTCCATCGGTCCGGAACCAGTTGCAGCAGATTCAAAAGGCATATCGTCAATGCGCAGTCTGACGGTGGCCGTCGGTATCATATTGGTCCCGCTGGAAATGTGCAGGTATTCCAGACTGAAGCGCTCCGGAATGGCCCGGCCCTGATCTTTGATCAGCGCTTCAATGTCATCATTGCTGATTTCCTTCTTCTTATCAGCCAGATCCTTGAATTTAACAAAGGTCTTCTGTAGTTCGTCATCACTGAGATCATAACCAAGTTCAACCAGACGCGCTTTGAATGCATGCCGGCCGGAATGCTTGCCCAGTACCAGATTGTTTTTAAAGACGCCTACCAGCTCCGGACTCATGATTTCATAGGTCGTTCTTTCCTTCAGAACGCCATCCTGATGGATGCCTGATTCATGGGAAAAAGCATTGCTGCCCACGATGGCTTTGTTGGGCTGGACCACCATGCCTGTCAGGGTACTTACCAGACGGCTGGTGCGATAGATCTCATCGTATTTTACATTGACCTCTTTTTGATAAAAGGCATGTTTGGTATACAAAGCCATAATGATTTCTTCCAGGGAGGCATTGCCGGCCCGTTCGCCGATACCATTTACGGCGCATTCGATCTGCCGGGCTCCGTTGAACACTCCGGCCAGCGAGTTGGCAACTGCCATGCCCAGATCATCGTGACAATGAACGCTGAAAATAGCTTTATCGCTGTTGGGCACCCGTTCAATGATGGTTTTCATAAAATGACCGAACTCATCAGGAACAGTATAACCCACCGTATCGGGAAGATTCACGACCCCGGCCCCGGCATCAATGACTGCTTCAACCAATTGCACTAAAAAGTCCAGATCGCTGCGGGTGGCGTCTTCGGCTGAAAATTCCACGTCCGAACAAAACTGCCGGGCATATTTGACCGCATTAACCGCCTGGTCCAGCACTTCTTCCCTGGTTTTCTGCAGTTTATACTTCAGATGGATGTCTGAACTGGCCAGGAAGGTATGAATACGCGGGTTTTCCGCATATTTTACCGCTTCCCAGGTACGGTCGATATCCGCCTGGGTGGCCCGGCACAATCCGGCAATCACCGGCCCCTTGACGCTGCGGGCGATAGCTTTGACTGCCTGAAAATCGCCGGGCGATGCGATCGGGAATCCTGCCTCGATCACATCAACTCCCAGACGCGCCAGTTGCTGGGCGATTTCAACTTTTTCTTCAACATTCAAACTGACTCCGGGGGACTGCTCACCGTCCCTCAGAGTAGTATCAAAAAGATAGATCCTGTTTTTATCGTTCATTACTATCAAAACCTTTTCTGCATTATGGTAAGCGTAAAGCTCCTATTTATTCTCTTTAACCAGGGCATTGCCGGATTTTAGCCAAGGCATCATGGAACGGAGCTCGGCGCCAACCTTTTCGATTAAATGTTCTCTGCCTTGTCTCTTCAGGGCATTAAACTGGGGACGTCCCACCTGATTTTCTGCCAGCCATTCCTTGGCAAATTTGCCATCCTGAATTTCCGCCAATGCTTCTTCCATAGCGTAGCGGGCTTCTTCACCGATAACTTTCGGCCCGGTGATATAGTCGCCCCACTCGGCGGTATCAGATACGGAATAACGCATATTGCTCATGCCGCCTTCATACATCAGGTCAACAATCAGCTTGAGTTCATGGAAGCACTCAAAATAAGCAATTTCCGGCTGATATCCAGCTGCCACCAGGGTTTCAAATCCGGTCTTGACCAGTTGGGTTACACCACCGCATAGTACGCATTGTTCACCAAAGAGATCTGTTTCTGTTTCCTCCTGGAAAGTGGTCTCCAGAACGCCGGCGCGGGTGGCACCGATGCCTTTGGCATGAGCCAGGGCCAGATCTTTGGCCTGTCCGCTGTAGTTTTGCTGGATGGCGATCAAAGCAGGTACACCGGCTCCTCTCACATACTCACTGCGAACCAGATGTCCGGGGCCCTTGGGAGCGATCATAAATACATCAACATTTGCCGGGGGAACGATTTGCCCAAAATGAATATTAAAACCATGCGAGAATACAAGTGCTTTGCCTTCAGTCAAATATTGGGCAATTTCTTCTCTATACACTCTTGCCTGGGTTTCATCCGGAAGAAGGATCTGAATAATATCTCCCTGCTGGGCTGCTTCAGCAACGGTCATAGGTTCTATACCGGCAGCAATAACCCGATCCCATTCTGCCTGACTGGCTGCATCAAAAGGTTTGCGCAGTCCGACCACTACTTTTACACCACTTTCGTGAAGGTTCTGTGCCTGGGCATGCCCCTGAGAACCAAATCCCATAACTGCCACTGTTTTACCCTTCAAAAGCTCCAGATTTGCATCAGCGTCATAATACATTTTTGCCATTTCAATATCCTCCTTAATAATAATTATTTGTTGCCGCGAACCATGGCTACTTTGCCGGTACGCACCATTTCTATTATGCCAAAAGGCCGCAAAGAGTCTTCTATCGCATCTATTTTGTTCTCATCACCGGTAACTTCTATGATCAGAGAATTTTTACCGATATCAACGATCCGGGCCCGGAAAATATCAACGATCTGCACGATTTCCGCCCTGACCGTATTGTCCGCCCTGACCTTGATCAGGGATAATTCTCTTTCCACCGCTTTATCCTGGGTAATATCAATAATTTTTATTACTTCCACCAATTTATGCAGCTGTTTGCTGACCTGTTCAATGATCCTGTCATCGCCTTCAACCACAATGGTCATGCGGGAGATATCAGAGGACTCAGTTCTTCCAACGGTCAGGCTGTCAATATTGTAACCCCGGCGGCGAAACAAGGTGGCAACTTTGGTCAGTACGCCCGGTCTGTTTTCAACCGTTACCGAAAGAGTATGTTTAGTCATCCAATTCACCCCCCAGCATATTATTGAGCGCTTCTCCGGGCGGTACCATGGGATAAACATTGGTGTTCCTATCCACCCAGAAGTCTATGATCACCGGCCGGTCAGTTACCTGCAAAGCTTTTTGCAAAGCTCCGTCAACTTCCTCCATATTTTTGACCCTTATCCCGACTGCGCCGTATGCTTCGGCCAGTTTTACAAAATCAGGCTGGCTGGTCATATCCGTATGCGAGTAGCGTTCGCCATAGAAAAGGGTCTGCCATTGGCGTACCATGCCCAGATAATGATTATTGAGAATACAGATAATTACCGGCAGTTTGTACTGTATGGCCGTTCCCAGTTCCTGAATGTTCATTTGAATGCTGCCGTCCCCGGCAATATTAATGACGGTTTTATCAGGGCAGGCAATCTTGGCGCCTATGGCAGCCGGGAAACCGTATCCCATGGTCCCAAGCCCTCCGGAACTGACAAAACTGCGGGGATGACGGAACTTGTAATACTGGCAGGACCACATCTGATGCTGCCCTACTTCCGTAGCAATGATCGCTTCTCCATCGGTCAGGTCGCTTATTTTTTCAATAATGTGCTGCGGTGGAATGCGCCCTTCCGTAGAAGCTGCATAACAAAGCGGATATTCGTCTTTCCATCTTTCAATCGTCTCCAGCCATTCCTTCAGATCTGACTGCGGTTCCAGACGAGGCAACAGTCCCTGCAGGATTTCCTTTACATCCCCGACGATGGGAACATCGACACAAACATTTTTGCCAATTTCAGCTGCATCTATGTCCATATGAATCACTTTGGCGTGTGGTGCAAATTCCGAGATCCTGCCGGTTACGCGATCATCAAACCTGACCCCCATGGCGATCAGAACATCGCATTCCCCGATGGCGTAGTTGGCGTAGCGAGTACCGTGCATCCCCAGCATTCCAAGATGTAACGGGTTGTGACTGGGAAATGCGCCCATTCCCATAAGCGTTGTAGTAACCGGTATATGCATTTTTTCTGTCATGGCCAGCAATTCCTCGGCTGCATTGGAGGCAACTACTCCGCCCCCTGCATAAATAACCGGTCTTTGCGCGTTATTGATCAAATTGGCAGCGGTAAGCACCTGTCCTGAGTTATATCCTTTCAAAACACGATAACCGCGGATATTTATTTCTTCCGCCGGACCTTCGAATTCGATCTCTCTTTCCATAATATCCTTGGGCAAATCTATCAATACCGGCCCGGGGCGGTTGGTATTGGCAATATAGAAAGCTTCTTTCACTACCCGGGGAACATCTTCGGTTTGTTCCACCAGATAACTGTGCTTGGTTATGGGCATTACG
>JAGFXV010000122.1 GCA_017861475.1 Bacillota bacterium
CCGTAAATGAATTCGCACAGATGTCTGAGTATGTTCTTGCCAGTCATGAACATTGGGACGGAAACGGTTATCCGCGGGGCCTAAAAGAAGATGAGATCCCGCTATATGCAAGAATTCTGGCAGTTGCAGACGCCTTTGAATCCCTGACCAGTGACCGGCCTTATCGGACAGCAGTCAGTCCTGCAACAGCAATTGCGGAAATAAAGAAATGTGCCGGAAAACAGTTTGATCCGTTACTGGTTAAAGTTTTGGAAGAAAAAGTAGCGGCACATTTATAATGTTACATCTGTTTTTTTCAATCAATGTGATGACTGATCAATTCGCGGGCATGCTCCAAAGTTAGTTCGGTAAAATGATCCCCATCCAGCATCCGTGCCAGTTCTGTTATTCTGGACTGATCGTCCAGTTTGGAGACACTGGTAAAAGTCCGTCCGTTTTCCACATACTTGTCAATGAATAAATGCTGATCAGCATAACTGGCCAATTGGGGTGAATGGGTAACGAGAATTAACTGGTGTTGTCTAGCCAATCGAGCCACTTTTCTGGCCATGGCATTTAAAGCAGTTCCCCCGAGTCCAGCATCGATTTCATCAAAAATCATAGTCGGGAACTTATATATCTCAGCCAGGGAAGTTTTCAAGGCCAGGATCAGGCGTGATATTTCTCCGCCAGAAGCAATCCTGGCTGCCGGGCGCAGCTCCTCGCCGGGATTAGGTGAAAAAAGGAACTCCACTTCATCCATCCCCTTTTCACCAGGTTGGGGCAACGAAGTTATCCGGATCTTAAATCTTATATCCGGCATATTCAATTCACCTAGCTCCCGCGCTACTTTCTCTTCCATTTGAAGTGTGGCTTTGTGACGGTGCCGGCTTAATTCTTCGGCCAGCCAGTAATATTCCTCCTGTTGGCGCTGTAAATCTTCATTCAGTTTGTCCTGCTGTTCCTCGCTGTGTTCAAGTATTTCCAGTTCACTGCGGCACTGTGCCTGAAAGGTCAGAATATCTTTTATGGAAGGTCCGTACTTCTTTTCCAGTTTATTAATGAGGTAAAGCCGATCCTCCAGTTTTTCCAGCTGATCCGGTTCAAAATCCAGCGTATCTTTGAAAGCAGATAACTGTGCGGACATATCCTGCAAGCTGCAGCTTATGGTTTCAAGCTCCGCCAGTATTTCCGCAAACAGGCTGTCCTGTCTCAGTCCGGCCGCCATGTTGGCAGCCGAAGCGATCAGATCATAAGCACTGGCGCCATGTTCAGAGCCGTATAAATATTCCAGCATCTGATTGCTTCCCTGCATATACTTGCCGGCGTTGCGTATCCTCTCCCGCAGCGCTTTGATTTCTTCTTCTTCTCCTTCACGCAGACGAGCATCTTCAATTTCCTTGATCTGATATTGCAGAAAGTCCATCCTCTGGGTACGTTGCTGACGATTCTTTTCCAGCTTCGTGATTTGCTCCTGCAAAGCTCTGATCCCGGTAAAACTCTCAGTTACCTGGTCGATCAGTGCTGTTCCATGATCAGCAAAACTGTCTACATAATCCAGATATTTGTCCACCTGCAGGAAATCATGGCGGTCATCCTGAGACTGCATATCCACCAGCAAACTGCCCAAATATTTCAGCGTGCTGATGGGAACGTTTCTCCCGTTGACCCGGGCGGTGTTCCTGCCATTGGCAAATATTTCACGGCTAAGCACTGCCTCCGGGTTATCATCTTCAATCAATCCCTGCTCCATCAGAAACAAATAAGCCTCGTTATCAGGCTGTATCGCAAAGACAGCCTCAACGACGGCTTTTTTTGATTCATCGCGGACATAGTCGTTTCTGCTTCGTTCTCCCAGAACCAAACCCAACGCATCCATTATGATTGATTTTCCCGCCCCGGTTTCTCCCGTAAGAACATTTAAACCTGCGCTGAATTCAAGTCTTTGTTCTTCAATGAGGACGAAGTTTCTTATGTACATCTCCAGTAACATCGTTTGATACCTTTACTTATTCCTCAATATACCGACGAAATTCATCTATCACTGCAACTACCTGGTCAAGCGGTTTAATGAGTACGAAAATAGTATCGTCTCCAGCTACGTTTCCCAATATATTAACATTGTCCATGGCATCGATCACAAACCCAACCGTTTGTGCTGTGCCCGGCAGTGTTTTAATAACAATAATATTTTCACTGTAGTCGACATTGATCACAGAATCCTTGAAAACTCGTTTCATCCGCTCCAGTGAACTCTTGGGGTTGGTGACATCCGGCAATGCATAATGATAACCGTTACTATCCGGGATTTTGGTCAAACGCAGTTCTTTAATATCCCGGGAAACTGTCGCCTGGGTCACATCGTAACCACGTTTGCGCAGAGCGTCACACAATTCTTCCTGGGTACTGATCAGTTCGCTGGCCAAGATATCTCTGATGGCAAAATGTCTTCTCGCTTTCATTGCTTGCCTCCCTTTCATCCCTGGATTTTTTAATCTTTATCTCTATGATCGATCAATCACTCTCATTGCGCCATAATTTGGTGTTAACCGTATGGAAAAACGATTCATCGTTGAAGCGCAAAAGTTTAACTTTGTGAGGTGCCTTCCTGACAATAACATATTGATTCTCGTTTAACTCGTTTTTTACCTGCCCGTCAACGGAAATTTCGGCGGGACCATCAGCCTGTGGGTAAACCCAGATATCCTTGCCTCCGTCAACCACCAACGGCCGGCGGTATAAATGATAAGCAGCCAAAGGTGTCAGCAGCAGTACTTCCAGCAATGGATCAATGACCGGTCCCCCGGCTGAAAGTGAGTAGGCGGTTGAACCGGTGGGCGTGGCAATGATTATGCCATCACCGCGGAACATGGCGTGTGATTGCCCGGCAATTTTTATTTCCAGACTTAAAATCCGGCCCCGGGAAGATCTAAAAGAGACTTCATTCAAACTGTAATATCTGTTCAGAAGTTGATTGTTCTGCATAATATCTATCTCCAGCAACATTCTCTCGTCAAGCGAGTATTCATGCCGGATCAGTTTATCAAGAGAATATTCTATTTCCTTAACTTCAATACTGCTCAGAAAGCCTACCGTGCCCATATTTACACCCATGATCGGAATGTTGCAGGCACCGTACAGATGCGCAACCCGTATCAGTGTGCCGTCCCCGCCCAGAACAATTATGATATCAATATCATCATCAAACCTAATGGCCGAATAAGCTTCCGCGGTGATTACTTCCGTACCGGAAGTCTGCAGCTGTTGGGTTATTTTTTCCGCCATCAGGCAACTTTCCGCAATGCGCTCATTATTGACGATCAGTATTTTCAAAAGATTTTTCCTCCCGTAAGCTCTGTGCACTTCTGACAACTTCAGCAACCCTGGCATTTATATCAGGCAAAGCCTGCTCATCAGGGCGTAAATGGATAAAATACTCGATATTGCCTTTCGGGCCCATGATCGGTGAATATGTTATATCAATGCAGTAAAGTCCCGCTGCCTGCGCAGATGCTATGCAATGTTCAAGGACCTCGGCGTGAACTTTCGGATCTTTTATAACTCCGTTTCTGCCAACCTTTTCGCGACCGGCCTCAAATTGAGGTTTAATCAGGGATATAATACTGCCATCCTCTTTTAACAGTTCTTTCAAAACCGGAAAAATAAGTGTGGTCGATATAAAGGATACATCCATGGTGATGATATCCACTTTCTCTCCCAGTTCTTCCAGTTTGAAATAACGGACATTGGTCCTTTCCCATACAACCACCCGGGGATCATTGCGCAGCTTCCAATCCAACTGGCCATAGCCGACATCAAGGGCAAATACTTTGACAGCTCCATGCTGCAAAGCACAATCCGTATAACCTCCGGTGGAAGCCCCGATGTCAAGTACGGTCAATCCATCGAAGTCCAGTTGAAAATCGCGGATTGCTCCTTCGAGTTTCAGCCCGCCCCGGCTCACGTATGGCTGTCGGACCGAAGTAATCACGATATCGGTTTCCGGCTGCACCTTCAGTCCGGGTTTGTCAATTAATTTGCCATTGACCTGCACTTCACCTGCCATTATTATAGCCCGGGCTTTTTCGCGGCTTGTAGCCAGCCCTTTTTCGAAGAGCAGTGCATCCAGTCTAATTTTCTCCAATCTTGCGCAACTCCCAGGTTGAATTGGGTATCAGATCGGGCCAGTGGTCTATGATCTTCTCTGCCATAGAATCCGGATCCAGGTCAAGGTCATGAAAAAGGAGCTCTACCTTGCCCTGTTCAATAAACTCGTCTGGTATACCCAGCCTTAATATATCAGCTTCAATTTGATGGTCAGCCAAAAGCTCAACGACCGCCGAGCCGAAACCACCCTGCAGACAATTGTCTTCAATCGTAACCAGTCGGCCCATTTTTTGGGCCAGCAAAGTAATCGCATCAACATCAAGCGGTTTGACAAAACGGGCATTTAAAAGAGTGGCTTCTACTCCGTGCTCTGCCAATATAGCGCTCAGATCCCTGGCCATTTCAACCGATCTGCCAATCGCTATAATGCCCAGATCTTTTCCTTCTCTCAATGTACGGGCGCTGCCGATCTCCAAGCTGCAGCGCTGTTCTTCAATCTCCACCCCGGCTCCGATCCCGCGGGGATAACGGATGGCGACAGGCCCATCAACCGTAAAAGCGGTATAAAGCATATCTAGGAATTCATTCTCGTCCGCCGGAGCCATAATTGTTAAGTTGGGAATGGAACGTAGATAGGAAAGGTCAAATACGCCGTGATGAGTCGGACCATCCTCGCCCACCAATCCGGCCCGGTCAACAGCAAATATGACCGGCAGGTTTTGCAGTGCAACATCTTGCAGGATCTGATCATAAGCCCGCTGCAAAAAGGTTGAATAAATACACACTACCGGTTTTAGCCCTGACTTGGCCATACCGGCTGCCATGGTAACTGCATGTTGTTCGCAGATGCCTACATCGAAAAAACGTTCCGGAAATTTCAGAGCGAAATTTTTCAAACCGGTACCGCTGGCCATGGCTGCGGTTATCGCCACCACTTTGTCATCCTGCAATCCCATGTCGACCATGAACTGGCCAAATATTTCCGTATAACTGGGCAGAAGTTTGCGGACTGTTTTGCCCGTATCTATATCGAAAGGGCCAATCCCGTGAAAAAGATCCGGATCATTCAAGGCAGGCTGATACCCCCGGCCTTTTTGCGTGATAACGTGCACCAGCACAGGTCCCTTCATTTTGCGTACATTGCCAAGGACTGCTGTCAATTCCTCAAGATTGTGCCCATTGACCGGTCCTATATAAGTAAAGCCCAATTCTTCAAACCAGATCCCGGGCACCATCAAATATTTGACCGTATCCTTGAATCTGCCCGCAGCCCTTGCCAAATTGGGCCCGATGCCTGGTATCCGGCTCAATACACCTTCGATTTCATCCTTGGTACGAGCGTAAGAAGGATCGGTTCGCAAACGATTGAGGTAGGATGACATGGCGCCTACGTTTTTCGAAATGGACATCTCATTGTCATTTAATATGACGGTTAAATCCCGGCCTGCATTGCCGGCATTATTTAATGCCTC
>JAGFXV010000123.1 GCA_017861475.1 Bacillota bacterium
TTATATCCATAACGTTTGTAAAGCCACCGGGAGACTTTTTCATAACCCACCAGCCGGCAAAGCCAATAGTTAACACAAGCTCCGGTCAATGCCCCCGACCAGGCCAGCAGCGCACCGGTCTTAAAACCAAACAGCAGACCTCCGCCGGCGGCCAGAATAATATATGGAAATACCGGAACAGCGGACTGGATTACAAACAGGATAAAAGCAACGGCAGGAGCCCAAACGCCAAACTGCTGAACATAACTGCTCAGCAAGGCCAGATATTCAAACACTTGATCAATTCCTCGTCTTTCGTTTCTAATGCTTATTCAGTGTATCATAATCTTTATGATTGAAGGTCAGGATATTTTAACAGCAGACTAATAAAATATGCTAATCTAAAAGATAATCAAGAACGCAACGGCAGTCAATGAGGAGCGATAATGAACAGTCTGGATTATTTACTCCTGGCCTGGCTGGGTATCAGTGCCCTGATCGGTTTCTACCGCGGCAGTCTGGGCGTTGTGGGAGGATTTATCAGCAGTTTGGCGGCACTGGCAGCAGCCTTTATTTACCGCGACGATCTGGCCGTATATCTGGAAAAAGAATTTGGCCTGCAGACCATGCTGGTACAATTCATCGCGGAAAAACTGCCTCAGCCAGTGCTGAGCGGCTCACCGTTGGGTAAACTTCTGCCCTCCCTGCAAACTTTGCCGATTGTTCAGGATAAACTAAAAGATCTGGCGCAGATGATTTTAATCGCAGCTGCTTTCTTGTTGCTGTTTATTATAATCAGTCAAGGATTGCAATTGATCGTAAAAATTATGGAAACACCCATGCACCGGGGAGCTTTGGGCGGAATAAATCGTCTGGCCGGCATGGCAATCATGGCCGGCAAAGATCTGCTGATCATGGCAGTAGTGTTGGGGATTTCCTATCCTTTTATCCAAAGAGGTGCAGCCATGGGAATCAAGGGCTTGATGAAAGCCTGGTCGCTTATTGATCAATCCCAACTGGTACCATATTTGAATTTGCTTTTTACCAGCCTGGAAAAGCTTTTGGGCATTGGTGCATAGTTTATCAATCAGATTGAAAAATTAGGTATAACAAATGTATGTCTGAAAGGGGAATATAAATGACCGAGAAAAACAAAAAGAAAACCCAGGACAGCTGGAGCCGAATGAATGCCAGTGATGTAAAAGCCAGCGAAAAATTCAACGCGGGTTACATTGCTTTCCTCAGCCGGGTAAAAACCGAGCGTGAGGCCGTTGCCTATATCAGCGAAGAGGCTCTCAGTCGGGGCTTTAAAGAAATAAACCAGATCAAAAGTCTCAAACCCGGCGACAAACTAATGATTAAATTAAAGTCCAAGGCTTTGTTCAAGACCCATTATTACGGTGGAATCAAAAAATACCAATGGTTGGCCATACCACTGGCCCTGCACGGGGTAGTGGCCAAAAAGGATGGCCGCATCATCGAAATCTGTATCGGTGAAAAAGCTGATGATCCGGTTTTTACCATAGCTGATCTGCTGCCCCATTTGGCCAAGGATCAAATGGAGAAAAAAATGGCGGAGGCCATCAGCGGTGAAAGCCTGAACGCAATTTTAGGCGGCCGCCCCCTCAATGACAAGGATGAAGAAGCGATCAAGGCCCGCTTGATGGGGATTTTAAAGGACCAATATGACATCGAGGAAGATGATTTTACCAGCGCTGAATTGCAACTTGTTCCCGCATTCCCGGCCCGGGAACTGGGGTTGGATCGCAGCATGATCGCCGCCTATGGACAGGATGACCGGGTCAGTGCCTATGCTTCGCTGATGGCAATTTTGGAAATGGACAAACCTGAAAAATCTGCCATGTGCCTGTTTGTTGACAAGGAGGAGATCGGAAGTTCAGGCAATACCGGCCTGCAGTCCCTGCTGATCGAAAATGTCTTTGCCGAGTTGATGAACAAAGCAGGACGCAAAGATTACTTCAGCCTGCGCCAGGCTTTGGCCAATTCAGCTGCGATTTCCGCTGACGTAAATGCGGCGGTGGATCCCAACTACCCGGAAGTCTTTGAAAAAATGAATTGCAGCTTCCTTTCCCGAGGGGTTGTAGTAACTAAATATACCGGATCTCGCGGCAAATATGATTCCAATGATGCCAACCCGGAATTTATGGCCCGTATCAGAAAAATTTTCGATGATGCCGGAGTGGTCTGGCAGGTCGGAGAACTGGGCAAAGTGGATATCGGGGGGGGAGGAACCGTAGCCCAGTATATTGCCCGTTACGGGATGGAAGTGGTGGACTGCGGCGTAGCCCTTTTGGGCATGCACTCACCGTTTGAGGTAGCCAGCAAAGCTGATACCTATATGTCCTATAAAGGTTATCGGGCATTTTTACAGAACTTTATTTAAGTATATCGGTTACAGGGGGGAGGTGACGGGAAATGAGTGAGGGGAAAAGACTTACCGAGATGGTGAGAGCGGCCGGCTGAGGCTCCAAAATAGGGCCGGAGGCCCTGGAACAAGCGTTAAAAGGATTGGATTTACCTAACGATCCATCTTTACTGGTAGGATTGCATACCCGTGATGATGCCGGGGTATACAAACTGAGTGATGAACATGCCCTCATCCAGACCTTGGACTTCTTTACGCCGATGGTTGATGATCCTTATGTTTTTGGCCAGATCGCAGCCACCAATGCCATCAACGATGTCTATGCCATGGGGGGCAGGCCGCTTTTGACCATGAATGTGGTCTGCTTTCCGCAGTGTGAAGACATGGCCGTTCTGGGCAAGATTCTGGAGGGTGGCCTTAGTAAAATTAAGGAAGCCGGGGCTCTGCTGGTCGGCGGACATTCGGTGGATGACAACGAACCCAAATACGGACTGGCGGTTACCGGACTGATCGATCCGCAGCAGATCATCAGCAACAGCGCAGCCCGTCCCGGAGATTTGCTGTATCTGAGCAAACCGCTCGGCAACGGCGTTATCACTACCGCCATCAAGGCGGAGATGGCCGCATCCGGGGATATAGAGGAAGCGGTGGGCTGGATGACTACGCTCAATAAAGCGGCCAGCGAGGCCATGCAGCAATGCGGTATTAAAGCAGCCACAGATATCACCGGCTTTGGATTCTTGGGGCATTTGTATGAAATGGCTGTGGCCAGCGATGTAGCGGTGGAAGTCTACGCGCAAATGGTTCCCTTGATGTCCGGTTCGCTAGGTTATGCGGGGATGGGATTGATCCCGGCCGGGGCATACAACAACCGCGACTATTTGCAGGGAAAAATAAGCTATCATGATGAGATTGACCCTGACCGTCGGGAATTATTGTTTTGTCCGGAGACGGCCGGAGGTCTGCTGATGGCGGTCCCAACCGGGCAGGAGCAGGATTTTTTGCGCCGAATGGCAGAAAGCAGGATAAAGGTCAGCCTGGTCGGGCGGGTGCTGGCGGAGCGATTTGCCCCCATCAGCATTCTGAACCAACCGCGCGCATGATGTAAATGGATAAATAATGCAGGAATTTTGGGGGAAGAGATGGAGAGAAAATCATTCGAGCTGGGCGATATTGTGCGCATGAAAAAGCAGCACCCCTGCGGCAGCTACAACTGGGAAGTGACCCGGATGGGAGCCGACATTAAAATCAAATGTCAGGGCTGTGGGAGGATCGTCATGCTTCCCCGCAGCGAGTTTGAGCGCAAATTGATCCAGGTGGTCGAGAAAAAACAGACCCCACCTGAAAACAAGGCCTGATACGGCACGCCCGTGCACCGACAAAGGCTGGCGAGCATATACTGTAGAAGCAGTATACTGGCCAGGGGGTGGAGATATGAGGCTGAAAGTAGTAGAAAAGCAATTTTCTGCCGGGGATCTGGTTACGATAAAGAATTCCCGCAAGGAAGAACACTTCTGTATTATTGGCTTTAAATACAATGAAGAGCATCAGCCGATTGCAATATTAAAGGCCCTTTACAATGAAACCTGCATCATTGAGAAGCCGGTCAGTGAACTAAAAACGCTGCTGATCAGAGGAAAACTGTAAAAATAAGATTATTAATGTAAATATCTGTAATAATTCATTCAAAATTATTGCATCTGAGTTACAATACTGATATAATCTATGGAAGTCCCTGCCCCGGATTGATTTCGGGGCCATTACTCGTGTAAACGGGTTTAGTCCAGAGGGAGGAGGTGTAAAAATGCGTGATTACGAAATGATGTTTATCATCAAGCCTGATCTGACTGACGAAGCTTTGGCTGAAGTCAAAGAAAAACTGCACAAGATCATCGATGATTTTGGCGGCGAGTTTGGAAACGAAGTGCCAGGTTGGGGCAAAAAGCGCATGGCGTACAGGATAGAAGACTATTCAGAGGGTATCTATGCCTTGTGGAATTTCAAGGGCATGCCGGAGACAGTTGCAGAACTGGATCGGGTTATAAAGATATCTGACAGCCTGTTACGTCACATAATTATTCGCAAAGACGAAAAATAGATGACGTGTACCTGGTTTTAAATAGGGGGAGTCAGGATGAATTACAATCGGGTTATTCTTGTGGGCCGTTTGACGCGCGATCCGGAATTAAAATATACAACCAGCGGGACTGCAGTGGCCTCGTTCTCGTTGGCCATTAATCGCAGATTCAACCGGGAAGAAACGGATTTTATCGATGTTGTTGCCTGGCGGCAGCAAGCTGAATATTGCGCCAATTATGGCAGCAAAGGCCGCCTGATGATGGTGGAAGGCAGACTGCAGGTGCGTAGCTACGAAACCCAGGATGGGCAGAAAAGAAAAGTTACTGAAGTGGTCTCCGATGACCTTAAGTTCCTGGACAAACAAGGGACAAGCCAGGGCAGTCATCCCGCCTCAGCAGGAAGAAAAGGCTCGGATGGTTGGGACGATCTGGGTCGCGAAGTTCGCCTGGAGGACATTGATATTATTGATAAACCCGAGGATGATGACATCCCCTTTTAGCAGTTTAGCAGAAGGAGGTTAGCAGCTTGAAAAAAGACAAGAGGAAAAAAAGACGCCAGTGCAATTTCTGCGCTGATAAAATCGAAAGCATAGATTACAAGGATCTGGTTAAACTGCGTCGGTATGTAACGGAAAGAGGCAAGATCCTGCCGCGCAGAATCACCGGCAACTGTGCCGTGCATCAACGTCAGCTGACCGTGGCTATCAAAAGAGCCAGAACCATGGCCCTGATGCCTTATACGCAGGAGTAAAATACTGGGCAAGCCCCCTCTTATAGGCAGGGGGCTTGTTTTTTTGCCAAAATAGCGGATATTCCATCGATATTTACAAGCAGGATTTCAATATATGTATGCAGAAAAGATACCACATGGAGGTGTCCTTTTTTGCGCAGTAAAATCAAAGCGATGAATGGTGAATCAAATCTCAGGATCATTGAATGGCTCAAAGCTGAACTGATCGAATCTACCAGCGTATTGTTTAAATCCCTGCTTCGATCAGGCAGTGAAGCAACGCTCGATGCCTTGTCCACGATTGTGATTATATGTTATGTATTGGGCAGGAGAGTGGGCATCAATTATCAGTCCATTGATATGAATATCATGCACAAGATAAACACCACGGTAAATGAGGCATCTGAGATTGAGCAAATGTATGGAGATTTAACCGAACTTAAAAAATACTTTGATCGCAGAGAAAACAGGATGAGGTGATAATTTGCCGGCCATGTTAAAACCATTTCTTATCACATTCGCAGCTTGTCTGGCAATTCATGTCTGGCCATCGGGTATATTTATTTGGGCGGTCATCTGGGGTATAGCGATCATATTGGCCGGGTATTTCATGGGCCTGGGCCAACTGTTGGCCCTGATCGGCAGCAATATTTTGTTGCTGTTGCTGCTGGGAGACAGTTACCTGACACTTGATCTGCTGGTATTCTATGCACTTCCGGTTATGGTTGCTGCAGTACTTTTAAAAAAGGGAAAATCTTATTATGCCGTGCTCGGCGGAGCCCTGATGGCAGCAGTGCTGAGCGTGGTTTTGTATATGGGCATAAGCTATGCTTACCTGGGAAATGAAGTAGTAGACAACATTAAATCAGGGGTCAACACTGCGGCGGAGAATAGCATGACATGGGCTGAGCAGTCAGGATTTATGGAATTCTATGAACAGCGGGGGATCAGCCGCGATGATATAAAAGAAGCGTATAACGACCTGGCCCATATGTTATTGGTGTTTACGCCGGCATTATTGTGTATGCAGGCATTAATGGCGGCATTTCTGATGGTATATTTCAGTTCGCTCCTCTTGGCCAAAAAGAAACTGCCGGGATTGGAGCGCCGGCCTTTTCATAAGGAAATCATGCCATGGCAATTATCCTGGGTAGTTATTGCTGGTCTGGCCTGCTGGCTGCTGGGTCGTGATCAGATGAACTGGCTTTACTACAGCGGGGCAAATATTCTGGCAATAGTAGTCCCCATAACCATTTTTTACGGTAGCGCGGTACTCGTTTACTGGCTGCAGCGATTGCCGGCCAAAAGTAAAAAATGGATCGTAACCCTGGTTGTTTTGCTGGGGTTGTTCTTTTCCGTACCAACCATTATTTTCATTGGCTTAATAGGCCTGTTTGATTCATTATTAGACTATAGAAAAATTCGTCGTAAAAAGGAGGGGATCCAATGAAGGTAATCCTGACGCAGGATGTGAAAAAACAGGGAGTAAAAGGGCAGATCATCGAAGTATCAGACGGTTATGCCCGCAATTATTTAATCCCCCAAGGACTGGCCGAAGAAGCCAGCAAGACCAGATTGAAAGAAATAGAAGAGAAAAAAGTCCATGATGCCAAACAGCCATCAAACATCTGGGCGAGTACAGCTTTAAAATAAAAATATATCCTGCCATCCAGGCGGAATTAAAATTAAACGTCACCGCTGAATAAATCCAGGAGGAATTCCAATTGAAGCAGCCAATGTTCAAGCAATTTAAACGCAAACGATCGCAGCCGGAACAGCCTACCGCATTAGAACTAAAAATCGCTACCCTGATCAGCCAGGCCGAAAAATTATACGGCAGTCAGGAATTTATTATCCGGGCCAGTAAACTGGATGCCATTGAACTTCTCCATTCCGAACGTATCGAAGAGCAACTTCTGGCCTTACATAGAATCTTATGTGAAGATCCGACCATCACCGGACTTCCCGTCGACAAAACAGCGGAACAAACGCTGCAGGAACTTGAGGAGATGATTGCTGAGCAGTATGCCCGGCAGCTTGTCGCCCAGCAGTTGGAGCAGCGCGTGCAGGAATTGATGGAACAAAACTACAGCGAGTATGTTCAGGATATCCGCAAGCGAGTTATAAAGGAAACCGGCAAAAGCTGTGAAAATGCCCGTACCCTAAAGAAATTGGGGCAGCTTGAGATCATGGAACACAACGGATTGAGCTGTTCCGCCTTAAATCTGCTCAGGCCCGGCTCCATGGATGAACTGGTAGGGCAGGAGCAGGCTGTCAAAGCGCTGGTATCCAAATTGAATTCACCTTGGCCGCAGCACATCCTGCTTTATGGACCGCCCGGAGTCGGGAAAACCAGCTGTGCACGCCTGGCCCTGGAGATGGCCAAGAGCAGCCTGCAGAGCGTTTTTAAAGCCAATGCCCCCTTTATCGAAGTGGATGGCAGCACTTTGCGCTGGGACCCTCGTGAATCGACCAATCCCCTGTTGGGCTCCGTTCATGATCCCATTTACCAGGGCGCCCGGCGGGAACTGGCCGAAGACGGCATTCCGGAACCCAAACTGGGACTCGTTTCCGAAGCCCATGGCGGGATACTGTTTATCGATGAAATCGGCGAGATGGATCCTTACCTGCAAAATAAACTCCTGAAAGTCATGGAAGACAAACGGGTTTATTTTGAATCATCCTATTATGATCCCCAGGACGAAAGGATCCCCCAATATATAAAGAAAATGTTCGACGAAGGCGTACCGGCTGATTTTATTCTCATCGGTGCCACCACCCGCAGCCGGGAAGAAATCATCCCCGCTTTTCGTTCCCGTTGCATGGAGATTTTTTTTGAACCCCTCTCCGCCGGACAAATCAGCCAGATCGTGCAAAATTCGGCCAGCAAGCTGGGGATAAGCATCGAGGATGAAGTCAGTCAAATTATTTGTGATTACAGCAATGACGGACGCACCGCCAATAAAATCCTGGTGGATGCGTATGCGCTGGCCCGCCATGACAATCAAAATGATCCGACCGAGCAGATCGAAATCCAATCGCTGCATGTATATGAGGCTATCCAGAACAGCCGCCTCAGCCCTGCCATAACCAGTAAAGCATATTCCGGGGCGGAAACAGGCAAAATATTTGGACTGGGTATCAGCGGCTACCGGGGATCCCTGATCGAACTGGAAGCCATCGCTTTTCCAGCGGAAGAAGGCAACGGCAGTATACGTTTCAATGATACCGCCGGCAGCATGACCAAAGACTCCGTCGTGAATGCGGCCTCTGTTTTTCGCAAAATCCATCATGGTCAGCTCAAAGATTATGATGTTCATATCAACGTGGTCGGCGGCGGACAGGTGGACGGACCTTCGGCTGGTGCAGCCATATATCTGGCCGTTAGCAGTGCGGTCCTGAACCGGCCTGTTTTACAGGATGTGGCCATCAGCGGAGAAATTTCCATCCAGGGCCAGGTCAAGCCGGTAGGTGGCATTTATCAGAAAATCATCAGTGCCCGTCAGGCCGGGATAAAAAAAGTATTAATACCGGCTGAAAACATAGCCGACATTCCGGCTGGGGTGAAAGACATCGAAATCATTCCCATCTGTATGATCGAAGAAGCCTATGAACATGTTTTTGCCGCCGAATTGATTGCCCAAACAAACTGATTAACCGCAGCCG
>JAGFXV010000124.1 GCA_017861475.1 Bacillota bacterium
AAGAAATTATATGCGCATTGAATTTCCCAGTCTTCCCGAGAATGTTTCCTTCGCCCGGGCTTGTGTGAGTTCATTTGCTGCTCAGCTGGACTGCACGCTGGAGGAAATTGAAGAAATCAAACTGGTGGTGTCAGAGGCGGTTTCAAACTGCATCATTCACGCTTATAATAGTCGCAGCAATGAAATAATCGTGGTGATGGCCAGTATCGGGGATGAACGCGAACTGGAGATCATGGTGGAAGATTCCGGCAAGGGTATTGCTGATATCATGCAAGCCATGGAACCAACCTACTCCAGTGATGAGTCCCGAATGGGGATGGGTTTCACCTTTATGAAATCATTTATGGATAACGTTGAAGTAAGGAGCAAAGTCGGGGAAGGAACCAGTGTCACACTACGGCGCACGTTTATGTACCATGACAAAGAAGCGTTAGCTTAGACAAGGGGTGATGATATTGCCCCCGGAAAAAAAATATGATGATAATGAAATGATGGTGAAGCTGGCCCAAAACGGAGATACCGATGCCCGTGCCAAGGTTTACGAAAACAATATCGGGTTAGTGTATATGGTTTTGGAAAGATTTAAAAACAGCTCCTATGAATACGAAGACCTTTTCCAGATCGGATCCATAGGTCTGGTAAAGGCCATTGACAAATTTGATTTTGCCTATAATGTTCGCTTTTCAACTTATGCGGTTCCCATGATTATTGGTGAAATAAAGAAATTTCTGCGTGATGACGGAATTGTCAAAGTGCAGCGAGGCCTCAAGGAAACGTACGGAAAAATACGCTGGGCCCAGGAAAAACTACGCGGCAATCTGGGCCGGGAGCCAGGTATCACAGAGATAGCCAGCCTTTTGGAAATTGAAAAAGAAGAAATCGTCCTGGCTATAGAGGCCTGTCAATCACCAGCCTATATGCAGGATGTAATGCCCGGAGAAAAGGACCAGTTGTCCCTGATCGATAAACTGGCCAATGAAGACGGCAATGTTTTGATGCTGGAGCAGATGGCTCTGCGTGAAGCTTTGGCCAAACTGGAGGAGCGCGAGAGGGAAGTACTGCTCAGACGATATTTTAAAGATGAGACCCAGATGGTGATCGCTGAAGATCTTGGGGTATCCCAGGTTCAGGTGTCGCGCATTGAAAAGGCCGCCCTGATCAAGTTAAAAAATCTTCTTGCATAAAAATCCGGCCGTAACAAAATATATAACCAGAGAGGAGAAGGTATCTGTTTGCGCAGATCTTTCTCCTTACATTTTGAAAGGAGTAATGCAATGCAGATCAAAGTTGCAGAAATCGTAGGCGAATCCAAAAAGGACTGGCAGGATGCGGTCAAGAATGCAGTTAAGGAAGCTTCTCGTGATCTGGGCAATATTTCCGGGGTGGAAGTCTACAACTGGACAGCCAACTGCCAGGATGACCAGATTATCGAATACAAGGCCAACATAAAAATTGCTTATACTGAATAGACTTTGAATCAGTCAATATTTACACCAATAACTTCGTGCCTGGGCAACAGGTACGAAGTTATTGGTTTTTAAAGGGAAAAACATGGATGATGCGTCAGTTCAAGATTACATCTCAGATTCAGGACAAAGGAATGATTTTATCGCCCCTTCACTTCTTCCGCTCTGAATAATCTGCCTTGGGTTGGCTCATAATATTTTAGCAAGGGGGAAAAAGCATGGATGAAGGCAAGAGTGAAGAGCTAAAAGCTGCGGAAAAGAAAGAGTATCAGAATCTGGTCAATCAGGTCAAACCCAAACCATCGGTGCTCGCCAATTGCCTGTGGGCTTTTGTTGTCGGGGGACTGATCTGTGTAATTGCACAAATGATACTGAACTACCTTGTTTCCAAAGGGATGAGTAAAAGCGATGCTGGATCTGCCGTGGCAGTGATCATGGTATTTTTGGGAGCTCTGCTGACCGGTATCGGTATCTATGACAAGATCGGCGAAAAGGCGGGAGCCGGTTCGATCGTTCCCATCACCGGCTTTTCCAATGTAATTGTGGCATCGGCCTTGGAGTTTAAGCGGGAAGGTTATATATTCGGAGTGGGAGCAAGGATATTCAGCATAGCCGGGCCTACGTTGTTGTTTGGCTTTACAGCATCAGTGCTGATCGGGCTGATCAGTTACTGGTTCAGATAAACTGCGAAGGTGAGATTAAAATGACAGCTGCAAGGAAAATTGGACAACAAAGCGTCAAGTTCTCAAATCCTCCGGTAATAAGTGGCTGGGCCGCGATCGTTGGCCCAAAAGAAGGGCAGGGGCCCTGGGCCAAGGATTTTGATAAAATCCTGGACGATTATTTATATGGACAAAGCAGCTGGGAAAAGGCTGAAAATATAATTTTGCAGGAAACTGTGCAGACTGCGGTAGCCAAAGCCGGATTGGATACCACAGAGGCAGAACTGCTTTTAGCCGGAGATCTGCTCAATCAAATCATTTCGGCCAATTATGCTGCCCGGGAATTGGCAATCCCCTTTCTGGGTCTGTATGGAGCGTGCTCGACCATGGCGGAATCACTACTACTGGCTGCCATGATGATCGACGCAGGCTTTTTTGAACGGGTGGTAGCAGCAACCTGCAGTCATCACTATACAGCTGAACGTCAGTACCGCGCTCCGGTGGAGCAGGGCGTCCAGCCTTCACCCAGTTCCCAGTGGACGGCGACGGCATCAGGAGCCATTCTGGTACAGCCAGGCGGCAGCGGACCGCGCATCACCTGTGCCACCATCGGCAAAGTTGTTGACATGGGCGTTACCGACAGCGCCAATATGGGTGCCGCCATGGCCCCGGCAGCGGGCAGTACCATCAAAGCTCATTTTGAAGATACCGGACGGGCAACCGATTATTATGACCTGGTGGTAACCGGTGATCTGGGAGCCGTGGGAATGAATCTGGCCAGCCAGTCTTTTATTCAGCAGGGGCTTGTCCCTCCACCAGCCTACAGCGATTGCGGTGTGCTGCTCTACGACGGACTGCCTGACATCAAAGCCGGCGCGAGCGGATGCGGGTGCTCAGCCGCCATGTTATGCGGACCGTTGTTGAAAAAAATGAGCCGGGGAGAAATAAACCGCTTGTTGTTTGTGGCTACCGGTGCCCTGATGAGTCCCACCAGCACCTTTCAGGGTGAAAGCATTCCTGGCATAGCCCATGCCCTGGCCATCGAAAACATATAGGCACTGGTTGAACTTGTTAAAAATATTGGAGGAGGCGGGAAAATGTCATACCTAATGGCTTTTATAATCGGGGGCATTTTGTGCGTTATCGGCCAGCTCGCCATGGATCTGACCAAGCCCGGTATAACCCCCGGACATATTCTGGTTGGGTTTATTACCGGAGGTGCGATATTAAGCGCTGTAGGGCTATATCAACCACTGGTTGATATAAGCGGGGCCGGTGCTACCATACCTTTGAGCGGATTTGGCCACAGTCTGGCCCAGGGAGCCATCGCTGGAGTCAAAGAAAAAGGACTTCTCGGTGCCTTTAGCGGCGGGGTGGCGGCCACTGCTGCAGGGATAACTGCTGCCATTGTTTTTGGCTATTTGGCTGCGGTCATATTCAATCCCAAAGACTAATAATCTGTTAACTCTAAAAAGGTACTAACAGATGCAAGGAGGATAACAATGCAGCGAGTGGGCATACCACAGGGACTGTTTTACCATTATTACTATCCTTTGTGGAAAACCTTTTTTGAAGATCTGGGGGCAGAAGTTGTCTGTTCCGGTCCCACCAACCGTGCAACCGTGGAACAAGGGATTGCTGCAGCGGTAGATGAAAGCTGTTTCCCGGTCAAAGTATATTTTGGACACGTACAGAAGTTGTGTGCTCTGGGGCTTGACTACATATTCCTGCCCCGGCTGGTAAGTGTGGAGCCGAGGAGTTATATTTGCCCCAAATTCATGGGTGTGCCGGACATGATCAAAGCCGCGATCCCCAATCTCCCAACTGTCATTGATATGATTGTGGACATGAGCAAAAACAATAAGATATTTGATCAGGAGGTTGTAAGAGTAGGAAACTATTTCACCCGGGACCGCCTAGCCATTAAACGGGCTTATCAACATGGGATCGATGAACAGAAAAAGTGTGAGCAGATCTGCCTTTCCGGATACAGCACCACGGAAGCAATTGCTTTGTGGGAAGGAGAACAAATGGATCTGCCTCCCCGTTATGATCTGCAGATCGGCGTCCTGGGACATGGGTATTCCTTATACGACCAAACCATCAGCATGAATCTCGTTCAGCGTTTGCGGAACATGGGCTGCCGGGTGTTTTTTACGGAAGGATGCGATCATATAAAAATAGAACATGCCGCCGCTACCATGCCCAAAAGGGTTTTCTGGACCTTGGGACGCAAGAACGTGGGGGCAGCTTTGTATTTTTCCCAACAGGAACAAATCGACGGCATTATTTATCTGGCGTGTTTTGGCTGCGGTCCGGATTCCATGATCGGTGATCTAATCGAACGCAAAATCAAAGACAAGCCTTTTATGATGGTAACTGTTGATGAACATACCGGAGAAGCCGGTATGGTAACCAGGCTGGAAGCATTTTGCGATATGCTGCGCAGAAGGAGGTATGCAGGCAGTGATAGTAACCTGGCCCCACATGGGGAATATGTATATCGCCCTGCAGGCGTTAATGAACGGTCTGCAACTGGAATTTGTAACTCCTCCGCCGATCAGTAAACGAACTTTGGAACTGGGCGTAAAGTATTCGCCTGAGTTTGTCTGTATGCCCATGAAAATAAATCTCGGCAACTTTATTGAAGCGCTTGAAATGGGGGCAGATACAATCGTTATGGGAGGCGGCTGGGGCCCCTGCCGGTTTGGCTATTATGCCCAGACCGAGCGAGAAATCCTGCAGGAACTGGGCTATGATTTTCAGATGATCGTGCTGGAAGCCCCGGATTCCAAAGCCAGGTATCTGTTAAAACAGCTGCAGTCATTGGGACAGAATGTTAGCTTGCGCCAGGCGCTGCAAAGCATAAAATTTGCCTGGGACAAAATGGCTGCGGTGGAGCAGGTGGAAAAAGGCCTGGAATATTATCTGCCCCGGACAATTAAGCCGGATGAGGCGGAACGGATCTACGAGCAGGGGTTGAAGGAGATCATTGTGGCTGCCAATGGCCGCCAGAGCGTGCAAATAGCCCGGCAGATCGTGCAAAAGATGCAGAAGCTGCAAGCAAAATCACAAGAACCGCTGGTCATTGGTCTGGTGGGGGAAGTGTATACTGTGCTGGAGCCGGCTGCCAATTATGAAATCACCAAAGTACTGGGCCGGTTGGGGGCGGAAGTGAGAAGGACGATCTATATGACCGACTGGGTCAATGATCACCTGCTGGGTGGTCATGTCAAAGCATCCACGCGCAAACAGGTGCTCGAATGCGCCCGACCCTATCTTAACTACTGGGTGGGCGGACATGGACAGGAAACGATCGGCACCACTGTTGCCATGGCTCGAGAGGGTTGTGACGGCATCATCCAGATAGGTCCCCTGACCTGCATGCCGGAAATCGTAGCCCAGACCATCCTGCCCT
>JAGFXV010000429.1 GCA_017861475.1 Bacillota bacterium
AACCAGCATTTTTTTCGCTCAGTGCCATGGCTGCCAGTTTGGGTTCCTTCTGGGTGAATATCGGCAGATATTTGGATTTTTGTTCGTTTGTGCCTACCGAATCCAGAATGCTGGTAAAATGGCAGTTGAAGATCATGACCGCAGCCAATCCTGGGCATAGAGCCCCTATTTCCTCCATCAACAGTGCGTAATCGAAATAATCAAAGCCGCGACCGCCATATTCCAAAGGAACCATGGGATTCAGCAGATTGGATTGGGCAAGCTCATTTACCAGCGAGTAATCGAAAACCTCACTGCGGTTTTGGTCGATTTCCATCTCCTTTTGTTCGAGCTGCGGACCAAGGAGACGGATATTTTTTATCAGGTTTTTTTGATTGTTATTCAGCGCGAAACTAATCATTATTTCCATACCTCCGAGATTTATGATATTCCCATTGGGCAAATTCATATACGATTCTTCTGGTTTCAGGCGGCAGTTCATATAGTACTTTCACAATATCCAAAATGTCTTTGTCCATATGAAATGTAACATCTTCCAGGTAAGGACGACTAATTTCGGTTGAATAGGGTTTTACCCGTTCTTCTTCAGCCGGCTCCATCGCTTCCAGAAAATATTGCGCCGGGCGGTTCAATATCTCAGAGACCTTTTGCAACTGGGTCAGGTATATCCTGCTTTTCCCTTTTTCATAGTTTGATAAGGTCGGCTGCGAACAGCCCAACATGGCTGCCAGTTGTTCCTGACTTAAGCCGGCCTCCTCACGGGCATGCTGAATCCTTTTACCGAGCTTTTTGTAACTCACTGCTTGCTCCTTTCCTGCTGATGCTCGACCGATTGGTATGGTACAGTATTGCATATAATATTTTCTATTTTATTAGATTATATAATTGTTGATTAGGAAATGAAATATTTAAGCTTGGGGTTTAAGGGGGACGGGGTTACTGACACCACTTTATTAAATCCGGAGTGGTGTCAGCAACCCCGTCCCCCTGACAATCCTGACTGCCGGCACAGCTTAATTGTTCCAGTATTTTCGATCCAGGCTGCGGTATTGCATGGCTTCGGCCAGATGCTGGATTTTAATATCTGCGGCGTTATCCAGATCAGCAATGGTGCGGGCTACCTTAAGAATTCGGTCATAGGCGCGGGCGCTCATTTTCAAGCGGTCAAAGGCATTTTTCAGTAATACTTCAGATGCTTCATCCAGACGGCAGAACTTTTTTACATCCGCGGGACGCATTTGCGAATTGAGTTTGAATTTGTGCCGGGCAAATCTTTTTAGCTGGATTTCCCTGGCCAACAGTACTTTTTCTCGCAGGGTGGTTGAACTTTCACTGTTATTGTCAGTTCGCAGCTGTTCAAAGATGACGCGCGGCACTTCCACATGCAGATCCATACGATCCAACAGCGGCCCGCTGATCCGGCCTAAATATTTTTGAATTTGCGGCGGGGTACAGGTGCACTCCAGATCGGAACCAAAAAATCCACAGGGACACGGATTACAGCTGGCCACCAAACTGAAATTGGCCGGATAAGTACAAGTAGCTTGGGCTCGGGCTATGGTCACCAGTTTGTCTTCCAGAGGTTGCCGCAACGCTTCCAAAACATCCCGGTTGAATTCAGTAAATTCATCGAGAAAAAGTACTCCATTCTGCGCCAGGCTGATCTCTCCCGGGCGCGGCACCCGCCCGCCGCCGATGATGCTGGCTTTTTATGAGGAGATCTGAATGGACGTACGGAAATCAAAGGATGTTCTGTGTTCAGCAGACCGGCTACGGAATAGATGCGGGTGGTTTCCAGGATTTCTTCCCGGGTCATGTCCGGCATGATGCTGGGCATACGACGTGCCAGCATGGTTTTGCCGCCTCCCGGAGGCCCAATCAGCAGAACGTTGTGCAGGCCTGCTGCGGCGACTTGCAACGCTCGTTTGGCGGATTCCTGGCCCTTCACCTCAGCAAAATCAGGTTGGAGGTCGCTTAGGTTTTTTTCTTCACCATATTCATCGTTGGCTGGTTGCAAAGATTCGTTTCCTTCCAGCCAGTCAATCACTTCCTTCAAACTTCCTGCGGCCAGGGCGTGTGTCTCATGCACCAGACCTGCCTCACGGCTGTTGGCTGCTGGAACGATAAAACACGTATCCGTCCCTGCACCGATCAAAGCCAGACTCATGGGCAAAATGCCCGGCACCTGCCGCAGACTGCCGTCCAGGGACAGCTCACCGGCGAAGAAAAGATTTTCACCACAAACTGCATCAATTTGTCCGGAGGCCAGCAGGACACCCAGGGCAATAGCCAGGTCAAAATGGCTGCCTTCCTTTTTCAGGTCGGCTGGAGCAAGGTTTACGATGATTTTGCGATTGGGAAATTCATAACCCGAATTTTTCAGAGCGGCTTTAACCCGTTCCCGGGCTTCTTTTAATGCCGCCTGAGCCAGGCCGATCAATTCAAAATTGGGCAGGCCGTTTTGGATATCAACTTCAACCTTTACTGGTACTGCCTCAATACCATTGATCAATAAGGTGTTGGTGGTTGCAAGCATAATTATCTCCTGATCGTTTTACTTCAAATATTCGCATTTATAATGTAAAATCCTGCCATAAAAGATAACTGCGGCCAGAAAAAGCAACTAATTTATGGCGCAGTGGGCAATCGTAAACAGGAAAGTATACAATGTTTGTAAAGCGCAAAATAAATTGCTATTACAAGGTTAATAAGAGTACAATAAATGAAAACTAATGATAACATTAAGCGTTTTAGGAGGAAGTTATGTTTGGCAACATTGGCCCCTGGGAACTGGTGTTAATACTGCTGATAGCTCTGATCGTGGTTGGTCCGGGCAAACTGCCTGATGTAGCCAGATCTCTGGGAAAAGGATTAAATGAATTTAAGAAGGTAACGACCGGTGTTCGCAAAGAATTTCAGGATGCGGTCAAACTGGATGATCTGAACAAACCTGCTCCCAAGGACGTACCTCCCAATCCGTTGGATGCAATACCGGTCAAGGAGGAAGAAATGTCTGTGCCCCCAGAAGTGGTGGAGAGTACGGGCGATGTTGCCGAGGCGGAAGGAACTGGCACCGAGTCAGTTGTTCCGGCTGAGGATGAGCAGGATAAAATTACTGGTGACAAGTCCGTCAATTAATGCTAAAATAACAAATCAAAATTAAGATTATATTTATACTCTTATCCAGAGTGGTGGAGGGACTGGCCCGATGAAACCCGGCAACCGCCCGTAGGGAATGGTGCCAAATCCTGCAGGTATATATACCTGGGAGATGAGAGGGAGCAGTAATGAGCCCTCTTTTTGAAGAGGGTTTTTTTTAATGCCAGGTTTTAGTCATTACGGACTCCGGGCATAAGCAATGGCAGCAGGTGATCTGATTATCTGTAAAAGGGGTGGTTTTGGTTGGATTTACAGACTTTGCTTAAGGAACGCATTGTGATTCTTGATGGGGCTATGGGTACACTGTTGCAGGCCCGGGGGATGCTCCCCGGAGATTGCCCGGAACTGTTCGGTACGCAGCACCCGGAAATACTCCTGGATATACACCGTCAATACCTGGAAGCAGGGGCGGATATCATTGAAACCAACACGTTCGGTGGCAGCCGCTATAAACTGGCCGAAT
>JAGFXV010000125.1 GCA_017861475.1 Bacillota bacterium
CGGGTTGAATCTGGAGGAACTGGAAGCAGCATTGCAGAATAATAAAGTGAAGCTTGTCTATACCGTACCGAATTTCCAGAATCCAAGCGGCCTGACCTACTCTCTGGAAAAACGAAATGATATCTGCGAAATACTTTCCCGTTATGATGTTGCTTTGATTGAAGACGATCCTTACGGGGAACTTCGCTTTCGGGGCGAATCGCTTCCCTATATCGGGGCGGGACGATTGGAAAACAGTATCCTGCACGGAACATTTTCCAAAACCGTATCCCCCGGAATGCGGCTCGGATTTATCATCACCAGGAATAAGCAGTTGATGAAGCACTTGGTGACGGCCAAACAGGGTACTGATCTCCATACCAACATCTTTGCCCAATACGTGATTCATGAATATTTGATGCACAATGCTTATGAGGATCATATCAAGACCATCATTGCCCTGTATAAAGAACAGGCTGATGCCATGATGGCAGCGATGAAAACATATTTTCCCCCGCACGTATCCTACACCGAGCCGGAAGGCGGGATGTTTATCTGGGCAACATTGCAAAACGGGCAGTCAGCGCTGGAACTCTTCCCCCGGGCAATGGAGCAGAAAATTGCCTTTGTGCCCGGCGATCCTTTCTATACAGCAAAAAGCAATGTCAATGCGATGAGATTGAATTATACCAATGCGACACCTGAGGTTATTCAGGAAGGGATCAAAAGACTGGGGAGTATTTTGTAATAGCGGATAACACAAAAAACTTAATAACTTGGTGCCTGGCACCAAGTTATTAAGTTATTTTTAGTTTACCGTCATTTCTGATTTATCCTGAGGATCACATCTTTGTCAATTCCACTAAGAAACATCAATCATAAAAGAATTAATATACGCAATGAACCTTTTTCTGTTTTGCCGTGTCATACTATGTAGAGGAACAATTGCCGGGGGATGAAAGTGTTTGGGTGAAGAGGAATTTTTAACGTTGCTGCACGCGGAAGAAGGGAAGCTGTATCGCATCGCTCTGGCGATTCTATGCAATGAACAGGATGCATGGGATGCGCTTCAGCAGGCGACAGAGCGGGCCTGGTATGGACGAGGTGCCTTGCGCGGCGGTGCTGGGGCTTTCCCGGCCTGGATCAAAAAAATCCTGGTAAACCAGAGCCTCAATATTCTCCGCTCCAAAAAACGAATTACGCCGATTGATCCGCAGGAAATGCGGGATCTTTTGGATTTTCCGGGCGAGGATATGACAGATATGGGACTGGTTTGGGAGCTTGTATGGAAACTGGGGGAAGAACATCGCAAGGTCGTCATCCTAAGATATTTGGGAGGTCTTTCTTTAAAAGAAATTGCTTCCGAGCTGGGGATTTCGCTGGGGACAGTTAAATCTCGCCTGAATACAGCGCATAGCCGCCTGCGTGAAAAAATCAATGGTGATGATCATTAGGGAAGGAGAAGATGAAAATGGGATCAGAATCACGGGATTTAGAACTTTGGCTGGAAGGCAGCATGCAGCGCTGGGCAGAACAAGGGCAACTCCCACGGGGAAAATCTATTCAGTTGGATAAAATGGTTGCCAGGATGGCCCAGCAAGAAAAAAGACGGCGGCTGATGCGCGCAGCTTTCAGTTTTGTTGCTGCGTTTATCGTCTGCATCTGGCTCCTGTTTACAAACTGCCCGGTTGCTGCCGCAAATTATTTCAGCGGGCCAACTCCGGCCTCTCCATTTGATCTGTCAATCCTGCCTGTTCTCATTAGCCTGGCCGTTCCTTTTATCGTTTGGGAAAAATCAGCCGGGCATAAAATAAATGACGAGGTGCGTTATGAATAATCAAGTTAACGATTCAATAAAAGAAATAATGAGTATTATAGTAATTGCTTTTATCCTTTCCATGGCTTTACGAACCTGGGTGATTGAGGGACGAATCGTTCCCACTGGATCGATGTTGCCGACGATTCAACTGCAGGATCGGTTGATGGTCAACAAGTTAATATATCATTTTCGCGATCCCCGCCGAGGGGAGGTCGTAGTTTTTCGTCCTCCTGATGCGCTCCATGCCAAAGATGACTATGTAAAAAGAGTGGTCGGGTTGCCCGGGGATAAAATTGAGATCAGAAACGGACAACTCTATATAGATGATCAGACACAGGATGAACCTTATATTGCAGAGTCGATGGAATACAACTTTGGTCCGGTCGTTGTCCCAAAAAACAGTTATTTCATGATGGGAGATAATCGAAATCATAGTTTTGACAGCCATCAATGGGGGGTCTGGCTGACCAGGGATCATCTGATCGGTAAAGCTTTTGTTATTTACTGGCCCATAAGTCAAATTGGTTTGCTGTAAAGTCATTGTTTCTGCCCTTGCTTCCTGTGATATAATGCTGTTCGGAGGTAATATTTTCCGTTTGGCTAAAGGAATGTTGAAAAGAGGGTTTACAGATGAGTTTTAGCAGGTTTGACAGTTGCTTTACAAGTCGTAATACGAGATGCAAGGGATGGCTATATTTGCCGGAAGGCGCGGAGAAGCCTCCGGTGATTGTTATGGCGCCTGGTTTCGCATGCGAAAAAGATTTTGGGCTGCAAACTTTTGCAGAGCGTTTTGTGGAATTGGGTATGGCTGTATTTTTGTTTGATTACCGCAATTTTGGCGAGAGTGAAGGTGAACCGCGCAACCTGGTGGCGTATCGTCGGCATCTTCAGGATTGGGAAGCGGCAATTGCTCATGTTAAAAACCTTGCAGAAGTTAATGGAAGCAAGATGGCGCTTTGGGGTGTATCTTACAGCGGGGGCCATATTATCAAAATGGCAGCCAAACATCCTGAGTTGGCTGCCATTCTGGCTTTGGTACCGTTCGCTGATGGAAGGACCTATGTTAAAACCATGGGCTTTGGGGATATGCTGAAAGCCACCGGGGCCGGCATGCGTGATGTGTTGCATATGATTTCTTTCAAGCCTCCCTACTGCATACCGGTGGTAGTAAAGCCCGGAGAATTTGGAGGCTTAAACAGCCTGGGGACCTATGAAGGCTATTTGGCCCAGATACCTGATGCTTCCGGTTGGAAAAATGAATTTCCGGCCCGGACTTGCCTGACCGCTTCTTTTTATCGTCCCATCACGGCAGCAAAACGAGTCAAATGCCCGGTTTCAATAATTATGGGCGAATATGATACAGTAATTTATACTCCATCAATACGCGCCATGGCTGCGGCTATTCCTAATTGCAAGTTTGCAGCATTGCCTATGGGTCATTTTAATTTTTATCAAGATGAGGAATTGTTTGAAAGGGTAATGAAGCTGCAGTCAGAATTCTTGATCGAAAGGTTGTTTTGAAATTAACACTTTTCGGCCAGATAGCTGCCTGGCCTAAAATAACTAAATAACTTGGTGCCTGGCACCAAGTTATTTAGTTATTAATTTTTTATGCTTGCCGCTTGCCGGCCAGGTGAGCTACCTTGGCCTTGAGATTCAACATATACGTGGCTTCCGGCTGCTTGACATCCAGGTTGCCGTCATAGAGCTCCGCCTTGACCCGGCTGATGACTTTATCCACGGAGCCGTTTTCCTCATCGAGCAGTTCCATGACCCTATCTTTGAAGCTGGTTGTTTCTTTGATCGATTTTTCAAAAAAGCTTCTGATTTCATCACGTCCGGACAGGATATAATAGTGTCCCTGGCAGAAGAGTTCTGCAGGAAGCGCCGACAATCGCAGCAGGGATGATAAATAAGCATCATAGCCATAGGCGAATTCAGTGGTGATCGTATCATGACTGTAGAAAACCCCGGCAGCTTCACCAGCGAAAAGGATTTTTTCACCGGGCAACCAGAAACTGTGGTGGTCCTGCGTATGGCCAGGCGTGGACATCACTTCTATGGTCGTGCCGTCTTGCAGATGAATGATCTTTCCATCCTGGAGCTCCACCTCGATTTCAAACGGTTCGAAAGGTTCAGTGTTCAGCATGGAATGATCAAATTCCTGTTCGGATTTTATCTTTTCCATAATGGCATCATTCAGCATTCTGATCAGGGCCAGGGCGTTGGGACGTTTTAATATATTCGCGCCCAAAGATGTGGCGGCGATTTTCATCTCCGGGAAGGCTTTTTTCAAATAGGCGGCAGTGCCGCAATGATCCCAATGGACATGGGTCAGGCAAAGCAATGACGGCTGCCGGTCGCCCAGCACGGAACGGATGGCATCAACATAGATTTTTCCTGCGCAGGTCACCCCGGCATCAAATATGACCGGCTCCGGCCCGTCCAAAAGATAGATGGGACATTCCGTGAAGCCCAGATAATAGAGATTATTTTGAATATGACCAATTTGATCGATGACCATGTTTGTACCTCCAATGACCAGCTGAGATCCTGGTTGGGTTTTTTAATTTCCAAAAATTTCTTAATCCATTATAACAGATGTGAACTTGGTTTTTAAGGGCCAGCAGTTGAGTCCATGAAACAAAAGGAGCACCGCCCGGAGGAGGTGCTCCTTTTTTGTGTATGTCGAATTCCTAAGTTTATGGAATGTTGCTTCGCGAAGTAAGATTAATTAGCGGCAATTCCAACCTATGTCGCTATGCTTTATCGGTATCATTCTTGACAAAAATATCAACGATCCATACTGAAATGTATCCCAGTAATAAACCAATAATTAGCGGGATAGCTGCCTTAATAGGATCGCCTACTCCAAAATAGGTAGCTGTTGCAGCAAAAGCAGAGGGTGCAGCTGCCAACCAGGAAATATTCATCATGAAGGTCAATAGAAAAGCCAGAACTGCCACCAAAATAGCCAGAATCAGAGTATTGCCATGCAGAGCGGTATTGACCAGTACAGTCAGGTATCCGAGAATCAGACCAGCCAGAACTGGAGGAAAGGCTTTTACCAAGGCTTCCTTATTGGCGCCCAGAAAGAAAAATATTGCCCAACCTATAAAAGTTGGCCAGGTTAATATACCATATGTTGCCGATACAAACGTCCATATACCTGCTAGTATTCCTATGGAAAGAGATATTGGTAATAGTTGCATGAAACTCCTCCTTTTTAATGTTTAAATTACAATTTGGAGATTATAAGATTGCTATCAGTACCTGCTAGTTATTAAATTTCACTCCTTTTTTAAAAAATATACTTGGAATACTGCTCAATACTTTTGCAAGGTTGATACCAAGGCTTTTGGAGGGATAATAATCGGCTGTCAGATATAAAAAGTGTATCGGTGACATAACATCTGTGTAACGTCCGTTTGTCAGATGATGCAAGCGGGTTACAGTTTTATGAATTAATTACATAAAATTGGAACAAAAGGAGCACCGTCCGGATGGCGGTGCTCCTTTGAGTCTGACAAGGTATATTTCAAGCTTTATTTATTCTTTGCCAGTTCCATATCGCGCAGTTCTTTTTTCAGGATCTTCCCGGTCGGGTTGCGGGGGATATCGCTGGTGATTTCGATAAACTCGGGAATTTT
>JAGFXV010000126.1 GCA_017861475.1 Bacillota bacterium
CTTGGGAAGGTGCATTGACCAGGTTGAGACAACAGGGGGATCTACACGAGGATGATTTGCAAGTCCTGCAAACCGCTGCCACCCAACTGGGGGCGTCGGGAATCGAGCAACAAAAACAGTATTTTCTGTTGCTGCAGGAACATTTGCGGATACAGGAAGAGAAAGCTCGGGAAAAAGCTGAGTCAGAACGTAAATTGTGGAGTTACGGAGGATTTATTCTGGGAGCCACAGTAGTCTTGTTTTTACTTTAGTACCTCTAAATATTTTTGGAAACGGAGGGGTTGTATTTGAATGTTGACATTCTATTCCGTATTGCAGGAATCGGTATTTTAATTTCTGTGCTGTGTATTGTGCTGAAACAGGCGCAGAAGCAGGAACAGGCGGAAATGTTGACCCTGGCCGGGGTGGTCGTGGTTCTTATCATCGTGGTTCAATTGATGAACCAACTTTTTACCGTGGTTCGATCAGTATTTAACATCTAAGCTGCATCAAAGGGGCTGGTCATTTGGATATTACACAAATTGTGGGTTTGGCCCTTATGGTTACGGTTTTTTTGCTGATTTTGCGGCAGGAAAAACCTGTGATGGCGGTTTTGTTAAGCATCGTTTTCAGCATCTTCATCTTCATTATGATGATGGATAAGATGGGCGCCATTATCAATATTATGAAAGAGTTGACCCGGCGGGCCGGAATAAATTATTTCTTTATGACCACGATCCTGAAAATTTTGGGAGTGGCATATTTAGGTGAATTTGCTGCTGTGATTTGTCAGGATGCAGGTGAACAGGCAGTAGCCAAAAAGGTTGAATTTGCCTCCAAGATAATGATTGCAGTTATGGCTTTGCCAATTATGGTGGCCATTCTAGAATCGCTGCTGGAATTAATGCCCGGATAAGCCAAGCCTGAAATGGAGTGCTCGGATATGAAAAGAGCTGGCCTGATATTTCTAATAATGCTGGGGATTTTATGGTTGCCGTTCCCGGTCAAGGCGGAACAGGTGCCTGCTTCCCGGGAAAGCACGGTTTTGATGGAGGAAACGATCGACAGTCTTGATTTAAGTGAATTGGAGAATTTCAAAACCAATGTGGATGATGAAATCTCAGCCTATACCAGTCACAAAACCATCAAAGACTGGCTGCTTGATTTTATCAGCGGCGATTGGGAATTCAATCCCCGCGATATTTTATCCGGTATGGTTAAATATTTTTGTGATGAGTTGCTGGCCAATTCCGGACTTTTAGCCAAACTGATCATATTATCGGTGCTGGCAGCATTGTTACTAAATCTCCAACAATCGTTTTCTTCGGATGTCGGCAAAGTAGCTTATTTGGCCTGTTTTCTGGCCATGGGCACGATAGCGATCGGCACTTTTAAACTGGTATTGGAGATCGGACAGCATACCATTGACAACATGAGTACTTTCATGCTAGGCATGTTGCCCCAGATGATGGTCCTGGTGGCAGGATTGGGCAATATAAGCGCTTCGGTCATGCTCTTTCCGCTGCTGATGACGGCCGCCACCTTTTTTGCCTCCGCAGTTAAGAATGTAGTATTTCCGCTCATTATAATATCCGCCACACTGCATATGGTCAATGGTATCTCGGAAACCATTAAAGTCGAACGACTGGCGAAATTTATGGGACAACTGGCACAGATTCTGCTGGGCTTTTTCCTTACATTTTTTGTCGGAGTGGTAACGCTCAGAGCACTATATGCATCGGCTCTGGACAAAGTGACGCTGCGCACCACCCGTTTTGTAACTGATAACGCCATACCGGTAATCGGCAAGATGGTAGGCGATACTGTCGAGGTGGCGGCCGGATATGTGGTTATGTTGAAACAGGCGCTGGGTATTTGGGGCGTAATTGTTATCCTGGGCGTAATTATTTATCCTCTGTTGGAAATAGCAGTTCTGGCACTGGTTTATAAAATTGTGGGAGCAGTGGTTGAACCTATGGGGGATACTCGAACCGCATCAATACTTGAAATTATGAGTACCCATCTGTTTCTCATGATGGCAGCAACAGCTGCGGTTGCGCTGATGTTTTTTATCATGATTGCCATTGTAGTCGGTATGTACAGCGGGGCAGCGGTGAGATAAGGGAGATAAAGCCATGACGACTCTTTACGAAATTGTCAGGAATCTGCTGGTTATTATTATCATCGCCAGCTTTCTGGAATTAATAATGCCTGATGGGAGACTCAGGCCTTTCGTACGTTTTGCGGTGGGATTATTTATTCTGATCGCCATCCTCAGCCCCTCGCTTGACCTGTTGTTTGCAGATAGAAGTTTTGCGCTTGGGTTCTGGGACTACCAGCTTGATGCAGGCATCGAGAGATCTGTTCATGACAAAGGAGAGGAAATAAACAATATGATTTACCAGCCGCAGCAGGATGTGATCCAATCCAAACTGCAGGGCCAGATCAATGCTTTAAGCATTTTGGTGCCTGGTGTAAATGATGTTCAAAGCAAGGTGCAGACCAATCCCGACGGCAGCGTGAAAAAGATTACTTTACAGATCGATACCGGATCACCCTCCCGGATCGAAGAAGTGGCAGGCGTAAACGTATTTTCCGATCAGCCGCAACAAATTGATGCGGACGGGAAAGATGCTATAGCCGATAAAATAGTTCAAATGATCAGTAATCTTTATGAAATACCGCAGGAAAAAGTTGAAATCGATTTTGGAGGTGGTTAAACGGTGATTGAAGAATGGGTTCGGGGAATTTATCCCGGCAAGGGAGAAGAAGGGAACAGTCAAAGAAAATGGAGTCGTTACATATTGGTAATTGTGATTTGTATCGGCATGCTGGCACTTATCTGGCCAATGGGGAAAAATCAACCGGTTCAAGTGCCCGAAACAAGTTCTTCCGGCAGCGTAGAAAGATCGCAGCAGAAAGTCAGCCAGGAACTGGAAAATATTTTATCCCAGGTAGAAGGAGCCGGGCAGGTGCGGGTCAGTATCAGTTTGAACTCTGATGGTTTAAAAAGCTATGCCAGCAATACTAAAAATGATGTGCGGGAAACGGTGGAACAAGACAACAACGGCGGTGACCGCCAAGTACGGGAAGAAAATGTGAGCAGCGAAATCGCTGTCAGTGGTGGATCAGCTCTGCTGGTCGAAGAAAAAGCCCCGCAGATAACCGGCGTATTGGTGGTGGCAGATGGGGCAGACAATCCGGTCGTAAAAGAAGAACTTGGTGAAGCAACCGCTGCCCTGTTGAATCTTTCTCCTCATCAGATCAGGGTACTGCCTCGAAAGGAGGAATAGTGTTGGTGATCAGCTTTTATAAAGTAAAACGTCTGGCCATTATTGCGGCCATTGTTTTGATCCCGTTTATTGCCATCAACATTATTAACCTTATGGTAAACGGTGACAACCAACCTGTAAGCCAGGATATGGAGAGTATTGAACAACTGCAGATGCCTGCTGAAAATGTAATTGCCAAAGATGACGAGGGGATTAGTTTTTTTTCAGAGTATCGCATCGAACGGGAAAGGGTCAGAGGAAAACAGATGGAATTGCTGAGCAATATTGCCAACAATCCCAATCAGGAACAAAAAGTCCGTGACAATGCAGCTCTCAAAATGGTGAAGATCGCCGATGACCTGGCGCGGGAGATGCAGACTGAAACCTTGATCAAATCAAAGGGCTACAAGGAATGTGCGGTTATTTTGGATCCTAAAGGAATGACCATCATTCTTGACAAAAATGTTTTGTTGGAGAAACAAAAGGCTGAAATACTGGAACTGAGCAGTGCTGTCAGCGGAATTGACCAGGAAAAGATTGCGATTACTTCACGTCAGCAATATCGTTGAAACGTTGGCAAAATTATGAATTGTATACTTTGCCTAAAACATTGAAATAATGATCGATTATTATATATAATAAAATCTAAATTAGGATATAGTACTCAGGCCATTGGCCTGAGTATATTTGTATATATGACTTTTGATAACGAGTGATCCGGTTCTGATTACAAATAAAGGCCGGTCAGTTAACGGGGGTGCAAAATGAAAAAGATCGGTATAACAGATACCAGTCTGCGTGATGGTCATCAGAGTTTATGGGCTACTCGCATGACCACTGATGATATGCTGCCGATTCTGGAGAAGCTTGATGACGTTGGTTATCACTCCCTGGAGGTTTGGGGAGGGGCAACCTTTGATGTGTGTATGCGTTATCTGAATGAAGATCCCTGGGAAAGACTGCGCATCATACGCAAAAATATCAAGAAGACCAAGCTGCAAATGTTGCTGAGAGGCCAGTCAATTGTGGGCTATACGCACTATCCGGATGATATCGTCTACCGTTTTATTGATAAAGCCGCTGAAAACGGAATAGATATCTTCAGGGCTTTTGATGCTTTAAATGATATACGCAATCTGGAAACCAGCCTGAAAGCCATCAAAAAGACCGGCAAGCACGCCCAGGCCTGCGTGGTTTATTCCGTCAGCCCGGTCCACACCATGGATCATTTTGTGGAGACAGCATTGCGTTTGAAGGACATGGGTGCAGATTCCATCTGTATAAAAGATATGGCCGGATTATTGCAGCCTTATGTTTCCTATGAATTGGTCAAAGCTTTAAAAGAGTCGGTGGAGCTTCCCATTCAGCTGCACACTCATTATATTGGCGGGTTGGCGGTTGTTTCCTGTGTCAAAGCTGCGGAAGCCGGGGTGGATGTGATCGATACGGCCAGTGTGCCCATGGCCTTTGGCTCTTCCCAACCACCGGTGGAAACGATCGTACGCGCATTGCAGGGAGGTCTTTATGACACCGGTTTGGATCTGCACGCTTTATTTGATATCGCCGACCATTTTGAAGAATTAAGAAAACACAAGGGATTCGAACGCGGTGTGACTAGAATATCTGATATGAAAGTGTTTGAACATCAGGTCCCGGGAGGCATGATTTCAAATCTGGTTTCCCAATTGGAAGAACAGAAGGCTTCGGATCGGTTACCGGAAGTATTGAAAGAGATCCCCAGAGTGAGAAAGGATCTGGGTTATCCTCCGCTGGTTACGCCCACCAGTCAGATTGTCGGTGTTCAAGCGGTTCTGAACATTCTGGCGGGAGAAAGATACAAACTTTGTCCGGGCGAAGTCAAGGATTACGTCCGGGGATTTTATGGTAAACCGCCGGCACCAATCGATGCTGAAGTACAGAAGAAAATTATTGGTGATGAAGAGGTTATAAACGCCCGTCCGGCAGATTTGCTGGAGCCCGGTTGGGAAAAGGGCAAAAAGGAAATGGCTGAGATTTCGGATAACGAAGAAGACATTCTAGCTTATGTCCTATTCCCGCAGGTAGCTTTAAAATTCTTTGCCTATCGCAAAGAGCAGCAAAAAGAGGATATGCCGCAGATATTACCTGCTGATAGTGTAGGCAGCGAAGCGGTCAGACAGGAAGAGGTTATAAAAAA
>JAGFXV010000127.1 GCA_017861475.1 Bacillota bacterium
AAAATGCTGGCGCCTTTTTCTTTTCCCGGTGTAATTGCCTTGGGCATAACATTTATACAATGCATGCAACGTGAGCAGTCCTCAGCAATAACAGATAACTCTTTGGTCTCTGCATTGAATTCCAGACAACGGGTCGGACATTTATCGCAGACAGCCCTTTGGATGTTAAGACCGCTTTCGGCATAAGCTTTAACTTCATCCTGATCGATTATGATGGTATCACGCCAGGTTCCAATAACTGAACAATCAGCGCGAGCAATAGATGCTACGCAATCATTGGCACAACCGGACATTTTAATTTTAAATTTATAAGGCCACATGGGACGGTGCAACTCATCCTGGAATTCGTTGGTGAGATCATAACACATATCCAGCGTATCGTAACAGGCATATTCACAACGACCGGGTCCAACGCAGCAACTGGGTGAACGCAGATCGGAACCGGAGCCGCCCAGGTCATATCCGGCCTCACTCAATTCATCAAAAGTCGGTTGTAATTCTGCAGTTTTTGTTCCAAGCAAGATAATATCACCGGTTGATCCGTGCATGTTGGTCAAGCCGCTGCCGTGTTTTTCCCAAATGTCACATATCTCTCGAAGCGCCTCCGTAGTATAGAACCAACCGCTGGGCTGATTTACACGTACGGTATGAAATTCTTTTAAATTGGGAAACTCTTCACCCAGATCTGTGTAACGGCCAATTACTCCGCCGCCGTAGCCTCTTACACCAACAATGCCGCCATGTTTCCAATGACCGGTTTTGTCTTCGTAGGAACGTTCCAGCAGACCCAGCAGATCATCAGCTGCTTCGTTTTTGGCCGCAGCCCGTTTTATCTCGGTAACAAAACTTGGCCATGGACCTTTTTCCAGTTCATCCAACTGGGGCGTTTTTCTATCTTCGGACATATTCAACCCTCCTGTTTGTTTTTAGTTGGTGACTACATTTCAACAACAGTAATTGCACCTGATTCGCATACTGATGTGCAGGCCTCACAGCCCATACATTCGCACTCGTCCCCGGTTACATATGTCTTGTTTTTGTCTTCTTTAAAAGTCAGCAGACGTGCAGGGCAGCCTTCGGCGCACAAATTGCAGCCGGTGCAAGTATCCTCGTCTATGGAAACGATAAACATTCCTTATTGCACCTCCTTCTAATTATTTAATCGTTAACAAACGCTATAATGAATCAAAAGCTTGTTAAAACTATTTTATTCACATGTTTATAATCCAAGTTAAACATCCTGCCATAAAATTGTAAAATATTAATACTTTATGTTTGCGATTAAATCCGCTTATAACCATCAATCACCAGCCTGACAAACCGCCTTCCAGATAAGCGGCATTATCAAGCCCTACCGAATGGAGAAAACAAGTGGCATCATAGCTTCTGATTCCCAGGCCGCAAAAGACGATGACCGGCATATCTTCCGGTATTTCATTATATCTCCGGCGTAATTCAGCGGCCGGTATGACCAGCACATTTTGTTCCTGCAGCGGTTTGGCCTGAATTTCATCTGCCTCCCGTATATCTAGAAAACATAATGGGATTTCTTTCTTCATTTGTTCAACTGCCAGAGGCGACAATCCATGTGCCAGCCCGGCCCGCTTGTTCTCCAGCGTATTGGCCGCGTGGATGGCTATGTCCATCGCTTCTGCGAAGGGAGGCGCATAACCCATATCCAGGTTGGCAATATCTTTAAGACAGGCTCCAAACTTCATAGCTGTACCCAATACATCCAGTCGTTTTATGGCTTCACCCGCTCCGCAAACCTGCGTTCCGAGCAACTTCCCGGAATTCCTGTCAGCAATTAATTTGATGGTGACCGTAGCATGCAACGGATAATAATGCGGAGCATCATGCCCTGCAACGATGGCGCTTATCACCTCGTATCCCTGCATGATTGCCTCTTGTTCACCCAAACCGGTTCTGCCTATATTTAAATCAAACGATTGCAGAACCGTTGTTCCCGTTACCGCAGAAAACTCAGTTTTAAGTCCGGCAATATTGTTGGCTACTACCCGGCCTTGCTTATTGGCAGTAGAGGCCAGCGGAATGTAGACCTCCCGACCGCTGATTTGATTCACCTGGCTGGCACAATCCCCGGCAGCAAAGATACACGGATCACTGGTTTGTAAATAAGCATCCACTTTGATTGCCCCGCTGTCGGCTATCGTCAAACCTGCTGCCCGGGCCAGTTCAACCCGGGGGCGAACCCCGGCAGCCACTACTACCGCTTCCGCATCTAGTTCACCTGATCCGGTACTGATACTGGTTACCTTGCCGTCAGAACCGGCATTAAATGCTTCCGCCCGACAATTAAGATATAGTTCAATTTTGCGTTGTTTCATCTGACGTTCAATCAGTCGAGCCATGTCCGCATCGACAAGCTTGGGCAGAACCTGCTGACCGGCCTCACAAACTGTTACTTTCATACGACGAGCGGCCAAGGCATCGGCTACTTCCATGCCGATCACGCCGGCTCCTATTATGGCAACACTTTTTACACCGCCTGCGTTCAGATATTCCTGAATTCTTTGTACGTCCTGGGGCTTATGCAACTTGAAAACTCCAGGCAGGTCAATTCCCTTGATAGGGGGTATGACCGCTTCGGCTCCGGTTGTCAGGACCAGATAATCATATTCCAGTTCACTGTATTCCTGGTTTATTTGATTGACGATTTGAACCCTTTTTTGGTCGCGATTAATGGTCACAGCCCGGCAGCCGGTCATAACCCTGACGTCTTTGCGGCTTTGGAAAAACTGACTGTCCCGGGCCACGCCGTAAGAAGTTGAATACAAACTATCAAATTGCGGAATCAGTCTCCCCAGATAAAAAGGCATCCCACAAGCTCCGAAGGAAATCATGTCCCCTTGCTCGACGATGGTGATTTCAGCGTTTTGCATCAGACGGCGCAGACGGGCAGCGGTTTTGGGGCCGGCTGCTGTACCGCCGATAATGACGACTTTCATCTCTTTCACTCCCCTTTCCCGCACTGATATTAGTAAATCAAAATAAACTCAAATATCTATTCTGCCAAAAACTCAAGGTAAGGCCTGTCGATACTGGCCAGTGCATTAACCATCAATTCAACAATACCTCCATACTGAAGATTAAATTTGTCTGTCGCCTTGTAATAATGCAGGAGCTCGCGAATGGTTCCCTTGCAGTTTGAACATGGTGCACAAACGTATTTAGGTATGGAATTGTCAGCGATGCTTTCCGGAAATGCCCGCAGGATTTGATCGAATTTCATACGGGCACTGACTTTGTCACGGAATTGAGGGAAATTCGGACTGGTCATAATGGCAAACCCGCTGCCGCCGCCGCAGCAATAGTTATCTACCCCGTGCGGAGTCATTTCCCGGAACTGCGGGGCAATGACTTTCAGGATATCCCGTTGAGGCTGAACGATTCCCATTTGTCTGACCATATTGCAAGGATCATGCAGCGTTACCGGGAAATTGTTCTTGGACGGATCGAATTTCAAACGACCCGTTTTCACCAAATCCCACAAGATTGGCAGGAAACTCTCCACGGGTACTTTATCATTCGCTGAAGTCATGCGGTCGGTTACGATCCCGGCAGATTTATGGGCATGGCCGCACTCGCCGATGACAATGCGTCTGACTCCCAGATCTTTGGCCGCCTGCATCTGACGCATGGCGATTTTTTTGGCTTGAGCATCATCATACCAGATCCCGTAATTGACACTGTCATAACCCATCATATCGCTGCTGAGGGTCCAATCAACCCCGGCCTCCTCAAAAAGAATGGCAAAGGCGGCTGGATTCTCCGGCCAGGCGACAAATTCACCGGCATTGTGGATAAGCAGAATATCTGCTCCTTTTTTATTAATGGGAATCTTCACCTTGCGCCCAATCCGGTCTTCAATATCCTCTTCCAGGAATTCCACCATGTCAACAAAGGCAGCTTTGTTTATACCGGTCGATGATCCGGTCTTCAGTTGCAGCATCGTTCCTTTGTCATGCAGAGGAGTAGGGGCTATTCCCATTTCCTGACTGAATATTTTGCGTATTTCCTTGGCAAACAGTGAATTATCAAGACCTAGCGGACAGGTCTGGGCACAACGCCGGCATAAATTACAACGGTAGGCCAGTTCGCCCAGTCTGGCTATGGTTTCCCAGTTAACTTCCATATCAGCCCCGGTAAACTTTTTAAACAATTTGCCGCCGCTGGTAAAGTAATTGTTATAAATCTTGCGAAAAGCATCGGCACGGAAAATAGGACGATACAGTTCATTATCGCCGGATGCTTTATAAACATGACAGGCATCGGAACAGGTATTGCATTTGGCGCAGTAATCGAAGGATAGTTTCAGAGGCTGCAAGACCCCGTTGTTGGAATCCTGGAATACCTTTTCCAGACCTTTCAGGAACTTGTTAACAAATTCAACTTCTTCTTCTTTGGTTTTAGGGCGCTGTAATGTATCAATTCCTACACATCCATCCAGGGATGTGCAATATTTTTCTCTCCATTCAGGTTTCACCGGGGGAAAATCAGGCTCCATTCCTGGTTGATCGTAAGGATAACTTAAAGGCATCAAATGGTCGAGCCGGATTAATTGTTCGGCTGGTTTTCCCAGATCTTTCGGTTTCAGATTATTATGACTCACTGTATTTACCCCTTTCTCCTAAGGTTTATTTCTCTGTCGTCGTAGGTGTCTGAATATGCGGTGCCGACCATTTGGTTAAAGGACGATTCTCCAGAGCCCTTTTAACTTTTTGTTCCATCTCGCTGCCCGACACATTCGGTTCATTCTCCCAGAGAATTTTATGATAAGTGAAGTATTTTCCGACATAATGGCTCATTTTGCTCAGCGGTATGTAAACAAAGGTTACCGCCAGCAGGAGTAGATGTATCGTTAAAGCCGTTGTCGGTACAATCGAAAGGGTAAGTGCCTGCCCGGTTGTGTGGCGGGCAGTAGTGAAAGTCAGATCCGGACTCCAAATGATGATTCCGCTGACCAAAGTTACCAGCAAGAGCAACAGGTTGAAATATTCCTGCGGAGTTGTATATTTGCTTAGAATTGGATCAAACATCCTGCGCAGAAGGAGAAATGCGGCTCCGATGGCGGTCATAAACAAACCGACCACACCGGTAAAAATGGTTAAGTAATAAAGTATCGCCGTCCACCACATAGCGTGCATACTTACTGATAATCCGGCAAATTCCGTTAAAGCACCAGCCACCAGGAAAAAGGTCCAGGCAATCAGAAAATAAATACCCAGATGAAAAGCATAGGAAATCCACCAGAAGGAACGTTGATTATCAAACAGCTTTTTTATAAACAACATTTCCTTCATCATATCGATAAGCTCCGACGCTTTCGATATCTGACGGGGTTTTCGCCACCATTCCGTTTCCTCCATGTAAGATCCCCCGTATTGATGCCGTCCCTT
>JAGFXV010000128.1 GCA_017861475.1 Bacillota bacterium
AGACATTGAAACCACTGGTGATAATAACATCTTTCAGTCTGTCGATCACTTTAAAATAACCGTCTTCGTCCATTACCACCACATCACCGGTTCTGACCCAGGTTCCATCACCTACAAACGCGTTCCTGGTCGCTTCTTCATTGTTCCAGTAACCTTTCATAACATTTGGCCCTTTTATTACTAATTCCCCTGCTTCCCCGGCTGGCAGGAAATTTCCGTCCGTATCGATCGTGGCCATTATTTCATCCGGGAAGGGAATCCCAACGCCTTCTTTTCTCATCCCCATGCATGGACTGCAACTGCAGCCGGTAGTAGCTTCGGTCATGCCCAATGCTTCTCTCATTTTGCATCCGGTCAGCTTTTCAAAGGTATTGCGTATATTATCAGGCAGTGCTGCTCCCCCGCTTATACAAAGCCGGATCGATTTTAAATCATAATTTTCTACTCCGGGGAAACTGTTGATACCTGCGTACATCGTAGGTACAGCATAAAACAGGGTAGGTTTGTACTTGTCAATTAATTTAATCAGCCCTTCCGTATCGCGGGGAAGGGTAACTGGAATAATGGTACCGCCATAAATAACGGGAATATTCATGGAGGTTGTCATCCCGTAAACATGAAAAAATGGTGCTGCCGCCAGAAAAATGTCTTCTGAGGTGGCGCGGGAAAATCCGGCAATCTGCATGGCATTGGCAATCAGATTCAAATGAGTCAGCATGACCCCTTTGGGGTTTCCGGTGGTTCCGCCTGTATACTGCAAAATCGCCGTATCTTCTTGCGGATGAATGGTTGGCCGTGCGGGTTTATCGGTTTCCTGAAGCATATCGCGGAACATAATAACCTTATCAGATTCAGGTTTAAAATCTCCTAACGGGGCTATGATTATTTTTTCAACCTTGGTTTTTGGCATCAGACCGGCGAATTTCTGATACATGAAATCAAAGGTAACCACCCGGATTGCGCCGGAGTCATTAAGCATAAATTCCAACTCGTATTCAGTCAATAAGGGGTTGCTGTTGACAATAATACCGCCCATTTTTAGCACACCATAATAAGCAATAATAGTTTCCGGGAGATTGGGCAGGCTGAGCATGATTCTTTCCCCTTGCCTGACCCCCTGTTTTTGCAGGGAGAGCGCAAAACTGTCCGACATTCGATTTAGTTCTTCATAAGTGATCGTATTGTCGTTATAGAGTATAGCAGTTTTATAAGGATTTTTTTTGGTTGTTTCCTCCAGCAACTCATATATAGGTACATTTTTATAATTATAATTCACAGGTACGCCGAGATCGTAGTATTTCAGCCAGGGCATTTCAATATTCATAGTAACCCTCCCTTTATGACTTACTTTCCGCAGAGCTTTCTCACCTCAGTTTTCAATATTTTACCTGCCGGATTGTGGGGAATGTCGGCCACGATTTGTACATGACGCGGGATTTTGAATTTGGCCAGTTTTCCCTGACAAAAGGCGATAATTTCCTCCTCTGTTGCAGTGCAATTTGGCTTTAATGATATAACCGCTTTGACTGATTCACCCCAGTCAGGGTGAGGAACTGCGATTACTGCTGTCATCATCACGGCGGGGTGCTGCATAATTACGTCTTCTACTTCTTTGGAGTAAATATTCTGACCGCCTGAAATAATCATATCCTTGGAACGATCAACAAAATAAATATAGCCATCTTCGTCATACTTAGCCAAATCGCCTGACATTACCCAGCCATTTCTCTTCGCCTTGGCTGTTTTTTCCGGGTCTTTATAATACTCGACCATAATTCCTTCACTGCGAACGCCGATTTCACCTACTTCGCCCGGTTTGGCTCTTTCTCCGTTTTCGTTAAATATAACGGTTTCAGTGCCGATATTCCCAGCGCAGCCTATACTGCTGGTCTTGATTTCGATTTCCTCGGGATATAGGCCCAGGCCGCTGGGCCCTGCTTCGGTAAAACCATAAACCTGCTGCAGCTTGTTTTGACCGCGCAGTTTGAAAGAATCCAGAATTAAAAAGATATCTTCTTTGGCAATGGGACTGCCGCCCAGCACAAACATTTGCATGGAACTTAAGTCGTAACTGTCAATGGGTAATAATTTGGCACAGGTCAGATACACTACAGCCGGTCCAAAGAAATGGGTTGTTTTTTCCTTTTGAATGGTTTCCAAAAATCCCTTGGGATCAAAACCTTCCATCAGGACATTGGTACCGCCGACGTAAATCGAACCCAGAAAATACAGATGTAAGGGGGCAGAATGAAACAGAGGCATCATGGCAAGATTGCGGGTATAAAGATTCATACGGTGCGCTAAAGCACCCGTATTGACTACGGTAGCCACAACATTCTTGTGCTGAAAAATAGCTCCGCGGGGAGTTCCGGTCGTCCCGGAAGTATAGATTATAGAACAAAGATCCTCATCGTCAATACTTACTGGAGGTGCGTCAACAGATGAATCGTTCAGCAACTGCTGGTAAGTTTTGAAGCTTTGCCCTTCAATTTCCGCAGTGCAAACAAAATTTTTAACCAATGGCAATTCTTTTTCGATCCCATCAAGTACCGGCCAAAAGACCTGATCAAAGATAAACAGCTTTGCCTCGCTATTGTCTACAATAAAGCGAACTTCAGACCTAAGCAGACCTATATTTATTGCCACCACTACTGCGCCGGCCTTTAAGATCCCAAAATAAGCCGCCACAAATTTTTCGCTGTTGCGCATCATCAGCGCTACTTTATCGCCTTTTTTGATTCCCAAATCAATTAATGCATTGGCAAACTGGTTGGATAGCTGATCAATTTCACGGTAATTAAATCGCAGGTCTTTAAATACAATCGCTTCTTTCTCGGGATACTTTCTGGCATTTCTATAAAGTAATTCCGCTACGTTCATAATGTCGATGTCCTCAAATATTGAGACATCCTGCCCCCCCTTCGTTAGTTAGCTTTACATAAGCCTGTTATTAAGCTTTATATCATCCCCCTTTGAATATATGAAATTCCAATTCAAATAATATTAATTACGTTTGTAATATTTTAATATATTTGTGATTATATCGCATGATAATTTTTAATATTCTGACGATTATTTCGCCGTATTTATTACGCTGCTTAGATCAAAGCCCTTCTTCTCTGCCATTAGAATTAACAAGGGGTTTCAGATTTAGATCTGAAACCCCTTGTTAGTATCTTTACAAGTTCTCTATGTCTTCCATGATGCGGCTCATTTCAGCCTCTAGGTCGAGATTGGCTCGGCCCAACTTGGAAACGGGACAATGGAGATTATAATCCAGTATTTTCTTTGAAATTTCCTCCAATTGCTCCCGACTTCGGATATAGAAGTTTTTCTTCCTTTGTTCGAAATGGCGAATAGCGCCACTGTTTTGTTTCTCACGAAATACGATTTGCGTATACTTTTTGAAGTCATCAACTTCCTTGTCCAATTTAGCCTTGAGGGTATTGATTTCCTTATTTAATTCAATCCAATAAGGTGCATATCCATTGTCTTTGAGAATTTTGTGAGCCATGTGCAATTCGCCCGGTTCAAAGGGATTTTCATCCAGATCCAAGGGCTTGCCGGTACCCTCAAGATTGTCAAATTCACCCTGTTCCATGGCTTTTTTCATCATTGCTCCAACCAGGTCGTGTTGCTTGATCAGGTGAACCGTTCGCTGCATTTCAAACGGAAAATCATCATAGATTAAACTTTTGTTGGATATCTTTTCTGACATATTCAGTTTTTGATCCTCTTTAAATCTATGTTTGTTCATGACGTACTCCTTTCAAGTTACCATATAAACGGAATCAAACGATAACGTGTTTTAAGCAAATATTCTTTATAACTCGGCAGGCCATGTAATAGCACGGCTTCTTCTTTTTTGATCCGGGACACATTGGTAGGAATGAAAAGAATAGCGAATATCAAAGCCCAATAAGATCCCAAAGCTAAAGGAGTAAATAATTCCATGATTAACAACCCCAGATACATGGGATGGCGAACCATGGCGTAGAGTCCGGTCGAGATCACCTGCTGTTCTTCCTCAACTTGTATCACCGTGGATGCATAGCTGTTTTCTCTAAAAACTGCAATAATCAAAACATACCCCAGAAAAACCATTATATTGGCTACAATCACCAGCCAAACTGGTACAGCAGACCAGTGAAACCGAAAATCAAAACCGGGAACGACATAAGTTAACATGGCCAAAATTGATAAGATGCGAATGATAAGCGGCTGGGGTTCTTTTTCTTTAACATTCATTCGCCTTGATAATAAGCCGGGGTCTTTTTTTAAAAAATAGGCGGTAATAAAGAGTGTTAGTATGGAAAAAATCGACCATAAAATCCATGCCTGCCAGAACCTAAAAGATCCGGCTGGCAAAAATAAAACGAGGCCCATCACGATCATAATTATTACCGGCATCAGATAAGCTTTACATGTCGATAAACCAGTGTTATTTCCCATCAAAAATACCTCCCCTATTTTAAGAAATTGAGACCTTCTTATTCGTCTTGGGATTGGAGAAATTTTTTAAAAAGCTTTTGATACCTGATTTGGGCAGGTGTCAATACGCCGGCAACCATATCCTGATATAAATTATCCAGAGGCGGTTTCATTCTCGGATTAGCGCGATACAGTTCCTTTACTGGAGGCATGTTGTTGACAAGCACCGCAGATTCACGTGCAAAAGCTTCAATTTTAGGATCGTCTTCTTCAAGGTGAGAGATTTCCTGCCAACGAGCGCCGGATTCTAAAGCCAGCTGGTATTGTTCGGGATGGGTTTTAAAATAATCAGCCAACGTGCGAAAACCATCCTGATGCCTTTCGTCCCATTGAAAATCATCCAGGATACCGTACAACTTACGATGCTGATCATATATTTCCGGGCAAGTCTGAGCATAGCTCTCTGTTTGATCCGCGCCCAGTATCTCGGTGATCATTTGAAAAGATGGGGAAGCTGTTTTATCTTCATCCGGTTGCAGATCATCTTCTTGTAAAAGGGCGTCTATTTTCGCCAGTCGTTCTTCCAGGATTTTCATTTCGTTTAGCGATTCGCTGCGCAAGGATTCCAGGACTTCCCGTGAAGTTCGCGGGTTTTTCAAATCCCCTGTTATTTCTTTGATCTGCTTGAGGTCCAGTCCCAGAGATTTTAAATGTTTGATAGAACGCATGCGATTCAACTCTTCCGGGCCGTATAAACGATATCCCCCGGCGGAACGCTCCGGTTCAGCCAACAAACCGATTTTGTGGTAATAATTTATAGTCTTCAACGTACTTCCGGTCAGTTTTATAAAATCACCGATTTGTATTTTATTCATGGATATCACCTCACCGTAAGTATAAACCAGACCCTTAGGGTCGGGTCAACATGATTTATTTGGACGCAGAGGTTTCAGGCAGTTTGATCT
>JAGFXV010000129.1 GCA_017861475.1 Bacillota bacterium
TAGGTATCATAATTGGCGCAGCGTTTGGAAAAATTGTTACCTCATTTGTCAATGATGTCATTATGCCGCCCATTGGCTTGTTGTTGGGCAAGGTTGATTTTGCCAGTCTATATATAAACCTGTCCGGAAAGACTTTCGCTTCGTTGGATGAGGCCGTCAAAGCAGGTGCGCCGGTGATAAAATATGGCGTCTTTATTAATAGTATCATTGATTTTGTGATAGTAGCGTTCGTCATTTTCCTGGTGGTCAAACAGATTAATCGTCTGAAGAAGCAGGAAGTCCCCGCTGCCCCCGATAAGAAAGAGTGTCCGTTTTGCAAATCGCAGGTCGCGCTCAGTGCGACCCGCTGCCCCTTCTGCACTTCAGAGCTGCAATAGCGTTATCTTCGTTATCCAGTTAAAAAGCTCCCAATAACGGGAGCTTTTTATATTTCCTTTGGTTGAACAAAGTTCAGTCATCCCCAGTAAAGCTAAGGATCTCGATTCTATTTGAATCCCTTGTCGGTGGATTTTTCAAAATGCAGATCCATATCTGCAAAGGTATAAACCTTGATCGGATTGGTAAATCCCTTTACCAGTTCTTCGCCTACATAAAGAAGAGAATCCCTGCCCGGACCTTCGGCCAGCAGATCATAGGAGCGTTCCGAGACCAGCACCAGAGTGGAGAAAAGTTTGGTCAGTGCTTCCACCCGGGAGGCCAGGTTGACATCTTCGCCGATCAAAGTGTAATCCATACGTTCGGGACTGCCCACGTTGCCAACCACCGCCGGTCCGGTGTTTATTCCTACGGCAACCAGCAGGGGAACTTCTCCTTCAGCTTCCCACTTCCGGTTCAATTCTGCTACCTTCAACTGGATCTCCCTGGCTACAGCAACAGCTCTTTCCACATGATCCGGATAGAAAATGGGTGCGCCGAAAAAGGCCATAAGACCGTCACCCAGATATTTGTCCAGTGTACCGCCGTGCTTTAAAATCGATTCAGTCATGGCAGTCAGATATTCATTCAGACGTTGAATCACGTCGACCGGATCTTTGTTTTCGCTAAAAGCGGTGAACCCGCGAATATCAGCAAACATGATTGTAACGATCTGCTTTTTCCCGCCCAGGGCCATCTGGGATGGATCTTCCATCAATTGCTCCACGACATCGGCCGATACATAGCGGGAAAACAGTGCTTTGGTTTTGCGCCGCTGCATTTCCGCCCGCACAAAGTCACTGGCGGTAACAACCACATACAGCAGGAAGATCAACACCAGCGGAGCAGCCAGATTAAGCCACCAGTGGTTTTTCCACAGCAGGAAGACGGTCAGCAGAGTCAGTGCGGAGATCCCCAGTACACCCAGCAAACCGGGCAAGGGACCGCGGCCGGCCACCAGTCTGACGGTCAGCAGGGCAAGCAGCAGAAGGAATAAGAAATTAAAAACTCCGCCTACCCGCCGATACCATATTTGACTCAGATAACTTTGCACTACAGCTGCATGGACTTCCACTCCGGGGGTCTCCAGGGCGCCGCTTTTTATCATATTGCTGGTGGTGAAAGGCGTGGAAAAGTAGTCATGCTCATCCTGGGTGGTGCTGCCCACCAGTACGATCTTGTCCTTGAAATAATCGGGACTTACCTTTCCTTCCAGAATATCTGCGTAGCTTATGGTCTTAAAGGTCCCCCTGGGGCCCCAGAAGGCAGGCATGGCCTGATATCTCCGGTCTAGTGGAACTTTATATTTTCCAGCTTGAAGATAACCGTTGCTGATGATCAAGTCCTTATAGCTCATGTTCTGAATAGCCAAAATGATGGCTGTGGCAAAGGAAGGGAAGGGGACATCAAAACTGTTGGTATCAACCAGAGTAGTATGGCGTACTACCTGATCTGTATCAGTAGGCATATTGGCAAAGCCCAATCCGGCAGCGTTGGCAGCAAATTCCTGCAGTGGCAGCTCGGTAATTTGAATGATTTCACCATTTTCATCTTTTTCAAAATAAAACTTGCTGATGAGGATTACTTTACCTTGGGCGGCGATGGCATCGGCAAAAGCCTGGTCCTGTTCGGGGTCTTTGGCCGCGCCAAAAGTCAAGTCGAAAGCAACGATTTTGGCGTGGGCAAGTTTGGCCAGCAGCTGGGCGTGTACCGTACGTGGCCAGGCCGGCGGCCCGATCCTTTCGATCGAACTTTCATCCATGGCAACCACCACAACTTGCTGACCGGGGTCGGATGCTCCCCGCAAACGAAACCAGGCATCATACAGGGACATTTCCGGTCTTTCAAATACGCCCAGCATCACAACGACCTGCAGCAAAAGCAGAATAAAAAGAGGAAGCCGCCATTGTCTCCAACCTTTATTTTGTTGGTTGGAGTTGACCTCATGGTCCATAGCGGCTGATGCATCATTTTTTTTAAACATTGCTTCACCCTCCCGGATATAAAGTAGGAAAAGGCGAACGTTTGCCTATTTGCTTAAATTGTCACGATTGGAGTATTCCCGGATACAAATTCCGTCTCCTTCAACATAAGCGATTTCCGGGTAAGGATTTTTGACGATTTTTCCGGAGGAACGCGATATACGGTCAGCGATGCGCAGCTGACGGGGAGTTAAAGTCAGCGCAAATATGGTGCTATTGAGGTCACCGAAGCAGCCGGCATGAGCCAGTCCTTCAAGACGGCCGAGCACGACCACATCATTGGCCGCTGTGATCTCCGCGCTCTCGTGTACATCCCCCCAGATGATGACGGAACCTTCGCTGTGTACCTTTTGTCCACTGCGCAGCGTTTTGTAGATCATCAGATCACGGCTGGGGGGTGGGGGGGTTTTTTCCGGCCGCGGCGCAGGTGCGGATGGAATCGTCATATTGTTGAGGATCATGCCATAATCAAGACATATTTTTTGCATAGCGATGATTTCCTCGGGGTTGAGGGTTTTTAATCCATCTCCCTGGAAGAGGACCGGTGAACCGCTGAAGAGCTGTTGGTTATTTTCTACGCGGGCTTTGACAAGTTCGGACAATTCTTCAAAACTGCCCGATCCAAAGACAAATACCAGATTGTTGTTTTGACCCTTTACATCAAGTTTAGCCAAATCAAATCTACCTTCCTTTTAGCGGGATGCTGATGTCCAGAGCTGCATGGCGCCCTTCGGTAATAAGGTTGACTTCCGGACTTCCCTCTATATCAATATGCTTGGCGATGACCTGCAGGATCTCTTCTTTAATCGTCTCCATTACATCTGCATTTACCGTCAGACGGTCGTGGGTCAGGACGACCCGCAGGCGGTCATTGGCCTGTTTACGACTGGAATTTTGATCTCCCAGGAAAAGTCTTTTCAATAATTCCATCATGATAATCAACCTCCCCTCTAGTTAGCGCCAAACAGATTACGTTTGACTTTGGTCCAAAAAGAATCCTCCGGGACCACCATGGTCTCCACATCCTCGCCGGTCAAACGCTGCACAATGTTGCTGAAAGCATTGGCAGCCGGAGTATTGGTCAGGACGATCGGTTCGCCCCGGTTGGTTGAGATAACCACACTTTTATCTTCCGGAACCACACCCAGAGGGTCTATACAAAGATGTTCGATCAGATCATCAATACTTAACATGTCGCCCTTTTTCACCATGTCCGGACGCAAACGGTTGATCAGCAATTTTATATCCTTGAAACCGGCCGATTCCAACATGCCGATGATACGATCCGCATCGCGTACGGCGGATACTTCAGGATTGGTAACCACGATGGCTTTATCAGCAGCGGCGATGGAATTCTTAAACCCCTGCTCAATCCCGGCCGGACTGTCGATAAATATATAATCGAATTCCTCGCGTAATTCATCACAGATCGTTTTTACCTGTTCGATGGAGATGTCTTCTTTATTTCTGGTCTGGGCAGCGGGCAGCATAAACAGATCGGGGAAACGTTTATCCTTTACCAGAGCTTGTTTAAGGGTACATTCACCTTCGGCTACCTGCACGATATCATAAATTACACGATTCTCCAGTCCCATGATCAAATCTAGTTTTTTTAAACCGATATCCAGATCCATGACCACAACTTTATAACCCAGCTTGGCCAAACCGGTACTCAGGTTGGCTACCGTGGTTGTTTTGCCTACTCCGCCCTTGCCGGAAGTTACTACATATACCTGACATTCCTCCAAAATATTGCCCATTACGTGGCCCTCCTCATATTGTTCATCGTTCATTGCCCATCGGCCGTATAAGTAGTCTGAAAGAATTTACCCAGCACTTACTATCTTCATCATTTTATAGCAAATTTCCTGCTGAATAAACTTCTATTTCTGGCAATTGACAGAAGGTTTATGGTTTAAAATGAATTTTCAGGGGAGAAATGAAAAAATAAAGCCAATTTAATCGCAGATCCTATATTGTTTAAGAATTAAAATAAATAAATTTTTAAACCGGTACTATAATTAAATTTGAGTTTTGAGCGTATAAACTGTATATAATTATGAAGAAAACAAAATTGCAAAGGATCATTATCATCCAAGGCTGGACCGCCGGATATTAGTAGAGAAAGGGTCTATTTGACAGAAAGGTCTTGATACAATGAAGTTCATAACCAGATTGGCTCTGGGACTGGGGGCAATCATATTATTCGTGTTATTTTTCTACGTTGGTGTTTCCCTGACCAATACCACTCCCAAGATCGCCAAATTCATGACCGGCATCAACAACTGGGAATATGAAGTACAGGGGCAGACCGCAGTCTATTATAACGACGGCAAGAAAATGGGTAATTTGGGTTACCAGCGCGAGTACAGCGAAGATTTCCCCAAATTCATGAAAGATGCGGTGGTTGCAGTTGAGGATAAGCGTTTTTACGAGCATCACGGCTTTGATTCCCGCAGTATCGGCCGCGCTATTTATGCCAATATTAAAGCGGGCAGCAAAGCCGAGGGTGGCAGCACCATAACCCAGCAGTTGGCCCGGACCCTTTTCCTTAGCCAGGAAAAGACCTATTGGCGTAAAGTCAAAGAAGTATTTATTGCCAGCGCCATTGAAGACAAGTATAGCAAAGAAGCCATTCTCAATATGTATCTAAATGAAATATATATGGGACGCGGTTGTACAGGGATGGGGATCGCTGCAAGAGCCTATTTCGGCAAAGATGTATTGAACCTCAATAAGGCGGAGATCACAGCTTTAGTTGGCATCATTCAGTCTCCGGAATATTATTCGCCGGGCAACAACCTGGAAGGACTAAAAAAACGTCAGCAAGTGGTAGTGGATCTTCTGGTGGAACAGGGACTGCTGACCGCTCAGGAAGGACAGAGCATTGTCAAGGAAGAGCTTGCCTTTGAACCTTTCCATCAGAATCTGAGCGCTCATCCCTATTACATGACCTATCTGGCAAAACAGCTTGAAAAGCAGGTTGGTGCCCAGAAGCT
>JAGFXV010000130.1 GCA_017861475.1 Bacillota bacterium
ATCGGGTTCGAAATAAATACTGGTACCGGTTTCGTTTGATTCGCCGATGACTTCCAGCGCGCTGACCGGTTTGCCGCGCATATACTGCTGGCTGTATATTTTACCGTCTCTTTTTACCTTGACTACCATCAACGTAGAAAGCGCGTTTACGACGGACAGTCCTACCCCGTGCAGTCCACCGGAGATGGTATAGCCACTGCCGCCAAACTTGCCGCCCGAGTGCAGGGTGGTAAGTATTACTTCGATGGCCGGAATGCCCATGACAGGATGTGTATCGACCGGTATCCCACGGCCGTAGTCGTTTACGGTTATACCGTTGTTGGGATGGATGATCAGCTCTATTTTATCGCAATAGCCTGCCACGGCTTCGTCGATACTGTTATCAACGAGCTCATAAACCAGATGATGCAGTCCTTTGGGCCCGGTGGAACCGATATACATACCCGGCCTTTTGCGAACTGCCTCCAGTCCTTCCAGAACCTGAATATCAGAAGCATTGTATGCCTGATCTCCGTTTGTATTGCCGTTGCCGTTAACCAAAACCTAGACCTCCCTATAGAAATTGTTGGCACGTTTATATAAAGTTTGTGACGAAATGGGCGAAATGTAGACACCGTCGTCACATATAACCAGTGCCTTCTTTTTTTCCTGATCTGAAATCGTAACCAGTCTGCGTTCCGTCTCTGCCAGGTCAATTACGTCCTGAACATCTTCTGACCATGGGTCTTCGATATTGATGATTGCAATCAGACTTTGGGCTGTGATTACAACATCATTTCCCAGATGAATGAACATTGTTTACTCCTTTCCGAGCAGTTCTCCGTTTGCAACTGTATAAATGGCGGCTTTGAAATCATCTGGCGGATCGAAATTAACAGAGCTAAGAAAAGACTGGAATTCAGCTTTTTGCAGATGTTTAAGCAAAAGGTTCCTTTTCTCTTCGTCCAGCTCGGCCAGAACTTCATCCAGCAGGAAAATGGGATAATATCCTTTAATTTTTTTAAAGGTATACATCTCCGCCAGTTTGAGGCAAATAACGATATTGCGCTGCTGGCCCTGGGACGCGTAAATCCTTGCCGGTCTGCCGTCCAGATAGAAGTTGATATCATCGACATGAGGGCCGGTAAGGCTTTGTCTGCGTTTGCTCTCTTCCGGAAAAATATTTTTAATATGCTCATGCATCGCGTCAGATAAGATACTCAGATTAATTTTATCATTCTCAACCGGAAAAGAAAGTGCGTATCTTATCTTCAGCTGATTGCCGGCATCATTGATTTCGTTGAAAAGAAGGGCAGCTTCTTCATCCAGACGGTTAATAAAATTTATCCTCTGAATAATCACACTGACCGCGCTCTCAATAAATAACTGGTCAATGATGGCAAAACTCTGATGGTTAGTTTGCTCTTTCTTGAGCAATAAATTCCGCTTCTTTAAAATCTTAACATAATTGGCCAGTGATGCGGTATATTCAGCGGATAACTGCTGCAGCAAAAAGTCGATCAGGGAACGTCTTTTGGCAGGAGATCCTTTGATGAGAAACAAATCGTCCGGATTAAATAATACCACTTTCAGGCGATGCTGGTTATGGGTGCTGGTTCTTTTATTGTTAACCGTAAATATTTTACTGTAGTTGGCAAAAGACAAAGCACTGGTAAAATCCCGCTCCTGATAACTGTAGGCAGCCTGGACCTGATAACGTGCGGCATCGTAATTTACCAGTTGCTTGTCAGTACTGGCACGAAAAGAACTACCTGCTGAAAGAACATAAATGGCTTCCAACAGGTTCGTTTTACCCTGGGCATTAGCACCGCAAAATATATTAATCGCCCGGTCGGGAATAAAATCTATTTTTTTCAGGTTCCTGAAGGTACTGATCGTTATGCGGCTGATTCTCAATAAAACTCGCCCTGTTCCTTAATTGCTGGTCCGCATCGGCACCAGGATATACAAGTAATTTTCTTTCTCATTGTTTTTCAGCATGGCTGGACCAAATGAACCGGAAAGAGATATAGATAGTGTCTCACATTCCTGATCGAAAATTTTGACTGCATCCAGGAAATAATTGGTATTAAAAACGATTTTTAATTCCTTGTCGCCATCGATGCCTGCGCCTTCAATGACCTCATTGATTTCTCCCATCATTTCGGAGTTGGAATTGATATGGATTTCATCATTCTGGAATGACAGCTGCAGATGGGGAATTTTTAACTTATCATCGGTCGGCATGATTTTAACCCTTTCCAGGCTGGTGGCCAAAACATGGGTTTTTATATCCAGATAAGTGACAAAGTTGGCGGGAATAACCTGCTCATAGTTGGGATACTGCCCTTCAATCAGGCGTGACAGGAACAGGAAACCGTCTTTATAAAAAATAACATTGTTTTCCGATGTGGCTATTTTTATTTCCTCATCGCTGTCTTCCAGGAAACGCAATAATTCATTCACGGTACGGATCGGTATCACAAACTTGAAAGGTTCCGGCATGGTTTCATTCAAAAGATGGGTGTAATATGCCAGACGGTGCGTATCGGAGGCTACTACTCTGAGTTGGTTGCCATTTTGAATATCAAAGAGAACACCGGTAAATACCTGGCGGAAATGGTTGGCGGCAGCCGCAAAAACGGTCTTGCGCAGCGCTTCTTTCAGTGTTTTCTGGGCAATAGCGAAACGAAATTCCATTTTATCAATGGGCAGAGCAGGATAATCCTGTTCCCGGTATATGTTTATATTCCCTTTGGAACGGCCATAACTGATATTAAGTTTGGAGGTATTTTCGTTTAGTTCCATGGCAATGTTCTCATCCGGCAAAAGTTTAATAAAATCAGCAAAGTAATTGGCATTTACCAGTACTGAACCGGGTTCGATAACATCTACGTTGGTGGTGCTGGCACAGATTCCTATTTCCATATCAGTGGCTGTCATGGTTAACCCCTTTTCCGGAGTCAGTTCCAGCAAGAGCCCTGACAATACCGGAATGGTATTTTTATTTGAGGCTGCCCGGTAAACCATGGTCGTTAATAAAGATAATTCTCTTTTTTCAATATTCAGTTTCATCTCAAGACCTCCGCCTTATTATTTATTATTCAGAAAAACCAGTCGTAACCGTAGTAGTAGTGTGAAAAATGTGGACAACCTTATTCTCCCCGGTAAGGATGAAGATTAGAATCGTTTGATAACGATGTGGATAACTTGTCCCATTAATCAGTAATATCAGGATCGATTTTTTTGCTCAGTTCTTTTATTACACCCGAAAACTCAGCTTGTTCATTAATTTCACGCGTGATCTTGTCCACAGAATGAATAACCGTAGTATGATCTCTTCCGCCAAATTGATCACCTATCAAAGGAAGAGACGCATCCGTCATTTTACGGCATAAATACATCGCTACCTGGCGCGGTACGACCAGATTCTTATTTCTTTTTTTGGACAACATTTCACTGAGATCAAGTCCGTAAAATTTGCAGACTTCTTTTTGGATACATTCGATCGTGATCTTTTTTGGACCGGGCGGTGGCAATATATCTTTTAATGCAATGGTGGCCGTATTCATGTCCAAAGGCAGTTTATTGATAGTAGCAAAGGCTACCAGTTTGACCAGGGCGCCTTCCAGTTCACGGATATTTGAATCTATGTAATTGGCGATATAGTCGATCACATCATAAGGAATGTTGAAGTTGTCATTCTGCGCTTTTTTACGCAGGATCGCGACCCGTGTTTCCAAATCAGGGGTTTGTATATCGGTTATCAGACCCCATTCAAAACGGGAACGCAACCGATCTTCCAGGGTCGGAATATTGCGCGGCGGCCGGTCGCTGGATATGACCAGCTGTTTGTTGGCTTCGTAAAGGGTATTGAAAGTATGGAAGAATTCTTCCTGGGTACGTTCCTTGCCAGCCAAAAACTGAATATCATCGATCAGCAGCACATCAATACTGCGGTATTTATTGCGAAAACCGGAGGTATTGTCATCCTTGATCGAACTGATCAATTCATTGGTGAATTGCTCCGATGAAACATACATGACCGAATATTTGGGATGATTCTTGGCTATGCGATGCCCGATGGCCTGCATAAGATGTGTTTTGCCCAGACCAACGCCGCCATAAATAAAAAGCGGATTGTATGCTTTGGACGGACTTTCGCCCACGGCATAACAGGCGGCGTGGGCAAAGCGGTTGCTGTTGCCGACCACAAATGTATCAAACGTATATTTGGGATTAAATGGAGAAATATAAGTATTTTTCTTGATTGATTCAGTAGTCAGAACAAGAGATATATCGGGACTGCTCAATTCCCGGAAATATCGCTGCATGTTTTCAAGATAGCGTGACTCGATCCATTCTTTGGTCAGGGTGTTGGGAACAGTTATATAAATCTTTTCGTCTCGGCTGGTGTTATATTTGACTTTGGAAAACCAGATATCAAAACTGGTAGAGCCGATTTCCTGACGAACAGCACTTAAAACCTTTTCCCATAAGACAACGTAGTCTTGGTTATAGGACATATAATGAAGGCCTCCTGTTGATTTGTGGAAAAAATCCCTGAGGAAAATGAAAACTTTGTGGATAATTAGGAAAATATATATTATATATAGGAAAGCAATGATAAATTCTGTATGCAAAACAGATATTGATTCAAATATATATAATAATAGCAGATTCAAACAACAATTAGAAGTATTTAGAAAGACGCTCAGCCTTGACATGAACAGGCCTTTGTAAATATAATGATAAAGTACTGGAAAAATTAAGGGAGGCAACTCAATCGTGAAAATGACATTTCAGCCCAAGACCAGACAGAGAAAGAAAGTACATGGATTCAGAAAGAGAATGGCAACCGCCGGCGGAAGAAAAGTACTGGCGCTGAGAAGGAAAAAAGGAAGAAAGAAACTTTCTGCTTAGGTCGTTTTCAAGCGGCCTTTTATTTTACTTCGGAAGGTTACCGTTAGCAAGAACTCGCCCATAAAGCATGAAAATGTTTAGGGCGGGCTCTATTCGCTGGAAAAGAAATCGTGCAGGCAGCCACGGCTCTCGTTGTCAGGTTGCAGCGCAGGCCGGGTTTTCACTGTACCTTTAAAGGACTCGGGATGCTAAATAAAAAGTACAGGATCAGCAATAAAAAAGATTACAATTTTATATATAAAAACGGTAAGAAAATACAGTCAAGATACATAATTGTGTTTATGACTGCCAATAATCTGGAATATAACCGTTTTGGAATTGTGACCTCAAAGAAAGTCGGCAATGCAGTACTCAGAAACCAAGCCAAAAGAAGATTAAGATCAATTGTACAGATGCATTTGCCGGATTTGAAAACAGGGTTTGATCTGGTCATTGTAGCCAGGTTTAATATTAAGGAAGCATTATTTGCAGCGTTGGAAAATGATTTTCTC
>JAGFXV010000131.1 GCA_017861475.1 Bacillota bacterium
TGGCCAGTGCTCCGAAAATCTGGCCCTTGGAAAGTCCAACTTCCAGAAATTCAATTTTCGCTGCGGGTGTACCATCCTGCAATATTGTTTCACAGCCACGGGCTTCTTTAATAATCAGACTGGTATTTTCTTTTATATCAAACCCTGACCCGTCAGGGAAGTTGAGATGAGCAGAACTGTTTGGCCCTGTAGTGATCGTATCGCCCTGGGTGCATTGGCTGGGACTGGCTGCAGAAACCGTTATTTGTTCGCCAGTTGCCTTGATAATCTGAACCTGCCCATTGATTACAACCAGCGTACCCGTAATATTTACTTTGTTGCTATCAGGATTGAGGATCAACATAATGGCCAGACCTCTGGCGACTTCAACCCGGTTGGCCGGTTGATCCGGAGAAAATTTCCCCGGTGATGCCAGTTCCATAATATTGGCATCAAGGACAACACTCACCTGCAATGAGGCCCAGTGATTATTAGTATCATTTACTGAATCCGGAATGCTTATCTGAGGTATATCTTCTGAAGTAAGCCGTAAGAGCATAGCAGCTACTTCTGCTCTGCTGGCAGGTGCCTCCGGTTTGAAAGTTCCATCCGGATAACCCTTGATAAATCCTGATTGTACAGCAGTGTTTATGGCATTATAGGCCCAATGCTGTGACGAAACGTCTGAAAATGAAATGGCTGGAGTGGATGATGGAGAATTTCCACAAGCCTTCACCAGCATTTGAGCCATCTGGGCACGCGTGATTTCACCCTGAGGATGGAAGTTGCCATCAGGAAAGCCCTGGATGATATTCTTTTGCACCAGATAGTTTATGTATGGCAAACTGCTGTCTTCAGCCCCCATGTCTTTAAAGGCTGCAGCTTGCGCAGGTTTGTAAAGTATAAATGCTAAGAAAAAAATTAATGTTATACCCAACAATAGTTTTAGGGAAATCTGCTTCAATCTTTTTTCCATTCAAGTTCTCCTTTCTCAAATCATGATATAGACAGATACTATATTTTTCTTCACTAGATCATTAAATCCCTGCCCAAAAGAAACATTTTGGGAATGTACATTATCATAAATTACTAACATAGTCTGGCATAACTGCTTTAAGCTGATTTTGAGAAAAAAAACAGCACTTTCAGATATACTGAAAGTGCTTATTTTCCCAATGGTACGCCTGAGAGGAATCGAACCTCCGCACCCGGCTCCGGAGGCCGGTGCTCTATCCACTGAGCTACAGGCGCACGTGCATTTTGTATTATAGCAGAACTGAAAAAATAGGTCAAAGAATATGAAAATATAGCCTCAATTAATTTTGACCGTCTTCTTCCGTATTCCCTCCCAAGCGGGTCAGCAGGGAAAAGATTAAGCCTGCTATTGCAATGGCTGCTGCGATCATGTACACGGTATGACTGGCATGAACATAGGCATTAATATAAGCCATATTTTTAGGCGCAGCATTCAGTACCAGGTAAAAAACACTTACCGATCCGGCTGTTCCGACCGCAAAGGAAAGATTTCGTACGGTAGAAATAAATCCGCCTACATAACCAGCCTTTTCCCTGGGTACGGAGGCAAAAATTGAGCTATTGTTGGGTGATCCGAACATTCCCATGCCGATCCCCAGCAAAGCCAGTCCAGCAATCAGTTTGGTCAGATCAAACTGTTCATTCAAAGTGGAGAATATAACAAAGGCACAGGCAGCAATAAACAAAGCCAACGATAATATTTTGCGGGATCCGACTTTGTCTGAAAATGTCCCGGCCAGCGGAGCTGTGATTGCCAGACAAATCGGGGTAATTGTCATGAGCAAACCGGAATAGGACGGAGTTAATTTGAAAATAGTCTCCAAATAGAAGGGTAAAAGGAACAGTACTGTCATCTGGGTAATATAGATGCCGGATGACATGACCGTTCCATATACGAAGTTTTTGATCTTAAACAACTCGATGTCCAATATTGGATGTGGTGATTTTTTTTCAAACCAACAGAACACAGGTATTAGAAGAAGAGCCAACAAAATCAGCATTATGTTTGCATTATTGGCATTGGCTACCCCATAGATCGTTAAACCAATGATCAGGACGAACAGAATTGTACCCGGCAAATCATGGCCGAGCAATTCTGTATTACGATTTTGCCTGGGCAAGAAGCGCAGCGCCAGCAAAAAGCCGAGCAATCCAATGGGAACATTGATCAAAAATATGACCGGCCAGGAAAAATTGGCAACTAGAAAACCTCCCAAACTTGGACCGGTCATATTACCGAGACCAACGATCATGCCTGTCAATCCCAGTGCTTTGCCGCGCTCCTGTTTAGGAAAGGTGTTGGATATGATCCCCATTCCGGTTGCCATCATCATGCTGGCGCCGATTGCTTGCAAAATGCGAAATGTAATTAATAAAGTCAATGATGTTGAAAGACTGCACAAAAAAGATCCTGCGGAAAAAATAAGAAACCCGGTCGAATAAATTCTGTCACTGCCGAGTCTGTCACCCAATCTGCCAAAAAATATCAAGCTTGCCGTAACGATAAGCATGTATGCAGTTACGATCCATTGCACCTGTTGCATATTAACGTTGAGGCTTTCAGCAATGGAAGGATTGGCTATATTGAGGATGCTGCCGTCCAGCGTCGACATAAATATGCCGATCGAAATTATAAGTAAAGCCTGCCATTTGGATTCCAGCTTCATTATTTAATTCCTTCCCCATCAGATTTCTCCGCCTATAATATTATATTATATGCAATGGGGAAGCAGGCGAGTTATTTACCGTTTCGAACGCCCAAATCTCTTATCAAAACGTCTCCCAAACAACGTGCGGCATTTTCTGCCAGATCTTTTGAAATTTTTTCAGTTCCTATTTCAAATAATATTGCGGTTGGATATAATTCCTGATTGTAATCGCCCCGGCCCATAAATATCCCTCTGACCAATCCTGGATAAAGTTTGTCCGCTCTGGATTTTATCCGTTTGGCATAAGCCAGATTGGTTTTCATATTGGGATTGGATTTACCTATGACCATCATAATCCTAGAGCTATCAGTTCCGTTTATGGTTGTATAGTACGCTTTAGCGGGGGCAGAGTCACGATGAATATCATAAATTGCATCTGGCTGTTCTTTCAGCAATTGAGTAGCAGTACGGCGAGAACGATGATAGGCATTGATATCATGCGGACCATGACTTTCCTTGCTATGGGTAACACTTATCCCAGCATTCTCCAGTGTTTCAGTAAGTGCATCGCCAACCACAAAAACCCCCCCTTTACCTGGCTGACTTGCCTTACCATCGGTAGGTATATAAGATTCGTCGCTGTGGGTATGATACATAACTACATGAGTTGATTTGGCAGCAGCTGCGGGTATAGTCCGGTTAAATGAAAACCCACCGGCTTCTTTGCTGTCTATATTTGATGTGGTTGCATCCTGGCTTTGTACGATTGTCGCCTGAGCATTCATACCATCAATTTTAATGATCACGTATTCTACATCGTTTTCACTTATATATCGATCATCAATATGCACAGCCAGACCGGTTTGAAAAATGGTCGTACCTTTTTCATCCCGCACGGTGTAATACTCTCCACTGTTCGTTTCTCCGGTATTGGTTTTTAATAAATACGGTTTGGGATTTTCGGGCAGCATGGTGTTGATTATGTATGCCGCCGCCATTAAAACAAGCAATACAGTGAAAAATATCCACACATATCTTCGATTAATCGCTTCCATAAAAATATCCGCCTTTCTTTTGTATGTGCATTAGTATTCTTTCAAAAAGGCGGAGCAAATATTCAGCCAGGTAGGGAAGAAGTTCCACAGCCTGGCTGTTTTAATTATTATTTGATCATAATATAAATAAATGTTTAGCTGTCCCAACTATCCAGATAATCTCTTTGTTCAGAGGTAAGTTCATCTATTTTTATGCCATCAGCTTGAAGCTTCAGACTTGCAACCCGTTTATCAATTTCTTCCGGCACATTATAAACATGATTTTCAAGGTTGGCCCGATTTTCAATCACATAAAGCAACGAAAGCGCTTGCAGAGAAAAACTCAAATCCATTACTTCGGCGGGATGACCGTCTCCGGCAGCCAGATTCACCAGGCGTCCTTCCGCCAGCAGGTAAAGTCTGCGGCCATCGTCAAGCAGGTATTCTTCGATATTGGGTTTAAGGGTTCTCTTACTTATCGCCAGAGAATCAAGGTCCGGTTTTGATATTTCCACATCAAAATGACCGGCATTGGCCATAATGGCATTGTCTTTCATGACCTGCATGTGTTCTTTGCGGATAACATTAATGTTCCCGGTAACCGTAATATAAATGTCTCCGTAACGGGCAGCTTCCAGCATGCTCATCACATGAAATCCGTCCATGATGGCCTCGTTGGCTTTAATCGGATCGATTTCGGTTACGATCACCTTGGCACCCATGCCTTTAGCGCGCATGGAAACACCTTTGCCGCACCAGCCGTAACCAACCACAACCACATATTTACCGGCCACAACCAGATTGGTGGTACGGTTAATGCCGTCCCAAACAGATTGACCGGTGCCGTAGCGATTATCAAACATATATTTCATATAGGCATCATTCACAGCAATCATGGGAAAGAGCAGAGCATTGTCGTTATCCATGGAACGCAGCCGCACAATCCCGGTCGTTGTCTCTTCGCAGCCGCCAATGATCGCTGCGGCCTGCTCCCGCCGGCTTTTATGCAGAAGACTTACTACATCGGCACCATCATCAATAATGGCATCCGGCATTGTATCCAGACCCTTTACCAGGAATTCATGATATTGTTCACTGCTTTCCCCATGAATGGCATATACAGTTATACCTGAATCAACCAGAGCTGCGACTACATCATCCTGGGTTGACAGCGGATTGGAGGCCACGGCCACTACATCAGCCCCCGCTGCCATCAAGGTTTGTAAAAGATAGCCGGTTTTCGCTTCCAAATGCAGACAACACAATATCGTTTTACCTTGCAGGGGTTTACTCTGCTCCAATTCCTGTCTTAAAATATTAAGAACGGGCATATTGTTTTTTACCCATTCCAATTTGTTATAACCTAGCGGAGCCAATTGAGGATCTTTAATGATAGACTGTCTGATGGTCTTTTTATGATCTGAACTCATTTTTGCTACCTCCTGGTAATATATAAATCCTTTCTTGAAAGTATAACATTACATCATCAAAAGCAAAATATTTTACTTAAGTAACAATTATCTGGTATTATTAGGTATTAGGTACTAGAAAAAGGGGATTTAATATGAAGGTATTAATGCTCAGCTGGGAATACCCTCCCCATATGGTCGGAGGGCTGGGTCAGCATGTATATGATATCAGTCGTTATCTGGTT
>JAGFXV010000132.1 GCA_017861475.1 Bacillota bacterium
TAAATCATAACGGCGACGCAGATCGGAAACCATTTCGTAAAAAAGTTCCATACCCCGCTGATCAACACCGGAAACAGGTTCATCCAGCAGCAGCAGATCCGGAACAGGGGTCAGAGCCAGAGCCAGCAGTACCCGCTGCAGTTCACCCCCGGAAAGATTGCCCAGCCGCTGATTATGTAAATGTCCCGCTTGTACTCTGGCCAGACTTTCCATAGCCTTTTTATGCAAGGAGCGCGAATGGGCAGCAAAAGCAGGCAGTCGGCTATTGCCGGCAGCAAACAGGTCCATCACACTGAGCGGGGAACTAAGGTCAAAATCGAGATGCTGGGGCACATAACCGATAACCGGGATGATTGTATTTTGGTCGGTGGCATCAAGATAGTTCAATTTTCCGCTGTGTTTCAGTTCTCCCAAAATCGCCTTCAACAGCGTGCTTTTGCCTGCACCGTTGGGACCAATGACAGCAGTCAATTCACCGCAGTGAATATGGAGATTGACGTCATGCAGAATTTCTTTGCTGCCAAATTTAACTCCGAAATGTTCAACTTTGGTGCAACACAGACCACAAAATTCATTGCCTTGCTTTTCACAGCCGTTTGGGTATGCCATCAGCGCAGCGCCTCCTTCAAGGCAGTCAGATTATTCTTCATTATATTCAAATAAGCATTCGGGTCATCGGGACCGGTCACGGCAGGATCCAGGACATAGACCCGGGCTCCCGTTTCTTTGGCAATAACCTTGGCAGAGCCGCTGGGGTATTGCGGTTCAACAAATAAGGCCGGAGCTTTGGCAGCTTTGACAATTTCAATGGTTTCGGCAATTTCCCTGGCGCTCGGTTCCGAACCGGGTTCACGCTCCACTACGGCGACGATATTCAGATTAAATTCCTCGGCAAAATAGGGAAAGGCTTCATGAAAGCTGACGATATTGCGTTGTGGAAGTTTATCAAGTTCAGCATGCATTTCCTTACGCAGGTTTTCCAGTTTGGTGATATAGGCTGCGCTATTCTTCTCATATTGTTGTGCATGGGCAGGATCCAGTTCAGACAAATGCTTGCTGATATTTTTTACTTCCTGTATGGCACCGGCTATGCTGACCCAAACGTGCGGATTGGGGTCGGTTTGCCCGGTATTGTTGATCAATTTCATACCCTTCGTTGCAGTTATGATTTTGAGCTGCTTCTGCTGAGCGGTAACTTTATCCATAAAACTTTCGCTGCCAGCCCCGTTTACAATAAAAATATCAGCCTTCTGCAGCGTTTTTACATTTTCAGGCGTAAGCTGATAATCATGCAGACAGCCGGTCTGCGGACCGGTTAAATTAATTAATTCTACGCCCGAAACATCAGCAGTTATATTTTTGGCCATTATATACATGGGATAGAATGAAGTTACAATGGTCAGATTATTTTCAGCGCGGGAATCTGATGCAGATGGCTGGCTGACATTTGTGTTACAACCGCTGATAAAAACGAAGGCTGTGAGTAGAAGTAAGGCCAAACAATTTTTTGTTGAAGAAGAAAAAGATAACTGACGCAAAATTTATCCCCCTTGGTTTAAATAGTAATCGTTCCTATTATCGTTAATTTTAAACCCGGTTGAAAAAAAGTCAAGCAACACGATGGATAGGATTGGTTATTTACCATCACAAACAAATGGCAGAACAAAATTAAGATTATGTTATAATGTTCAAAAAGAAGGGAGAGGAAGCTTTGAAAATTGCGGTTATAGATGGCCAGGGGGGCGGCATTGGACGGCTTATCGTGGAAAAATTGCGGCAGGAGCTTGGTGCTTCTGTAAATATTATCGGTTTAGGTACAAATGCTGTCGCCAGTTCGGCAATGCTTAAGGCTGGGGCCAATGAGGGAGCCAGCGGAGAAAATGCGGTCATTTATAACGTGTACAAAGTTGATTGCATTGTGGGTTCAATTGCGATAATTGCTGCCAATTCGTTTGCCGGGGAGTTAAGCCCGCGTATGGCGGAAGCGATAGCCTCGGCGGATGCAGTTAAGATATTAATTCCTTTAAACCGGGCGGGAATAAAAATTTCCGGGGCAACGGGAGAATCACTGCCTTTACAGGTAGACCAGCTGGTGGAGAAAGTAAGGGATTTTAGCGAACAGATGGAATTGGCTTAGTTTAAATGCCATATTGGATGGAATTATGGAAAGGTGGGAAGTCAATGTGTAAGGATTTGCCTCCCCTGGAAAGGGCGGTTCAGTTTCACGGACATGTTTGTCCGGGACTGCTGATGGGAGTAAGGGTGGCTGAATTTGCGCAAAAGCATCTTGGTGTGAATCAGGATATCGATGAAGAATTGGTAGCGGTAGTTGAAACAAATTCCTGCGGGGTGGATGCCATCCAATCAATTTTGGGCTGTACTTTTGGAAAAGGCAATTTGATTTATAAAGATTACGGCAAAAACGTGTATACGATCGCCAGTCGGGAAAAAAATCGGGCGGTGCGCATTGCTCAAAAATACCGGGATATAAACAGTCCTGAATCCATCCGTTATCGTGAACTGAACAGTCTGAGTCAGTTGACTGATGATCAGGAGGCTGAGAGAGAAGATCTGCTGGCGCTGATATTTGAAAATACCATGAGTGCACCTTTTGAAGAACTATTTGACTGGCAGGATATTGATTTTGTATTTCCGGAAAAAGCACAAATTCGTGCCACCATTCGATGTGCAGTATGCGGAGAAGGGGTTATGGACAGTAAAGCAACCGAGAGTGTGGAAGGTTTGATCTGCAAAGCCTGTCTGTTGGCAAAGGAGGGTTAGGCTGATGTGTGAATCCAACGTATATATCGATCGCGCCGGTCATGAGGAACTGCTTATGGAAAGTGTGGATCGCATCATTCCGGCGGAAGACGGCAGCATTTTTATGGAGAGTATATTTGGGGAACGCAAGGTTGTCAAGGCTCGCATCAAGGAAATGGAACTGGTCCATCATCGCATTATCCTCGAAGAAATAGATAAACAGGAAGCAAAAGAACATGATCAGGAGATCTGGCTGGAGCCGGACACTGATCATGGGCATTTTCACGCTGGCGAGGAAGTGGTCCTTAAACTGTCCAAAGGCTATAACATGAAACCTGATCACGATGCCGCTTATTCTGCCATTGAGGCTTTTGCAGTAAATGAGGGCAACGTTAATCCGGTCCATATTCATGATCATCATGGAAGCAAGGAAATTAATCTGGGTCAGGAGGCTGACGGTCTTCTGCAGATATATGTGCATGAGCATGAGATCCGAGAGCTTTATGCCAAGGTAGTCATGGAAATCGGGCATCACCATCATCATGGTCTGAAGCCTTTGGGTCTGCCTTTGGAAATTGTCCCGATCGATTATAGTCATGCCCGCATGGGTGAAAGCTATGAGATCCAGGTTCTGCAAAACGGACAACCCCTGGCAGGAGCTGAAGTCAAGGTTACCTATGCCAGTACCCGCAGCAAGGATTATCCGAACCGCCTGACAACCAGTGAAGACGGGCGGGCCAAGATATTTTTAAGTGCCCGGGGCAATTATCTGTTTTCTGTTACAGCGCAGAATATCATCAGTACATTTACTTTGGTTAAAAGTTTTTAAAGCTTAAAGATCCTTGTTATTTTAAAATATTTTTTAAAAATAGCAGAAAAAATATAATTTATGTTGTATAATAGCTATTAATAAAATAGCGCTATGAAAGTGCTGCACTGACCCCGGGGTTCATATTAAATTAAATAAAAATAAAAATATCATGAAGGTATTGACCGGACAACCGGTCGATACCTTCTTTTTTATTTTTAGTAAAGATGGATCCGGCAAGTCAGGAAAAAAACATTCTGAGGAGGGAGATCAATGCATATACCTGATGGATATCTAAGTCCGCAGACTGCAGTCCCTTTCGTAGCCTTAATGGTCCCGGTATGGGGTGCGGCAGTCAAAAAAGTCCAGGCGAATCTAAAAAAGAAAGAAGTACCCGTATTGGCAATCGGGGCAGCCTTTAGCTTTACCATTATGATGTTTAATCTGCCCATGCCGGGAGGAAGCTCAGCCCATGCTGTCGGGGCGGTCTTGCTGGCTATCTTGCTGGGGCCATGGTCAGCATGTATTGGCGTTTCCGTGGCCTTGATCATTCAGGCTTTGATATTTGGTGACGGAGGGATCATGGCCATTGGAGCCAATTGCTTTAATATGGCGGTGGTTATGCCCTGGGTTGGTTACTGGATCTACAAGCTGGTCAGGGGCAAATCTGATACCCTGTCAACACGTTCGATTATGGCCGCTTTTATCGCCGGATATGTTGGCTTGAATGCCGCGGCATTCGTGACCGCGCTGGAATTTGGTTCCCAGTACCATCTTTTCCAGGCAGCTGACGGAACTCCGCTATACTTTCCTTATTCCATCAAAGTGGCAATGATTGCGATGATGAGTGAACATCTGCTTTTGGCCGGACCGGTGGAGGGATTAACGACTGCTCTCGGCACCTGGTTTGTAGCCAAGAATTATCCCACGTTAATGGCCGAAAGGTTGAAAGGTAGGATCAAGCCTGATGCGTTGGGGGTGGAACATCATGTTTAAGAACTTTAAAAAATTATGGATGGCCCTGGGTGCATTGATGGTTCTATGTCCGCTCGGTCTGATTGCTACCGGCACCGCCTTTGGGGAATGGGGAACAGACCAACTGCCGGAGGAAGTCGGGTTCATTCCTGCAGGTTTGGCCAGGTTTGCTGACTTCTGGCACGGAAGTCCTTTGCCGGATTACGGTGTCCCGGGTTGGGGAGGGAATTTTGCCCAGTCGGCGGGGGGATACATTTTATCTGCCCTGGTGGGAGTTGTACTGGTTGTTTTGCTGATCAGCCTGTTAAACAAGATCGTTAAGGATTAGTTCATTGTCTTAATTATTTAAATAAAACCGGGAAAGGAAAAAGATATGCTGCTGCCTGAATGGATGATTGAGGAAAATATTGAATCCGGGGATGCTGCCGGCAAGAAAAACAAAAGCAATTTTTTGCGAAAAAGTTTGCGCAATATGCGAACGGTTATATTTGATGACCGGCAAACCGAGCATTATGCCCGTTGCAACGGAGCGCTCCAGAAGGTTAGCCCGCCAATGAAACTCATCAGCATGCTGGTGTTGATTCTGGCGGTAAGCTTGAGCCGGCAAGTCCTGTTTTTGTTGTTTGTTTGGCTGGTCACGCTGCTGTTGATGCAAACATCACGTCTGCCGGTTTGGACGATGCAAAAAAGGATCTGGGGCTTTATTCCGCTGCTTACCCTGTTATTCAGTCTGCCGGTAATGCTTAATATTTTTATGGATGGGACACCGCTTTTCTATATTTACCAATCATCCAAGTCG
>JAGFXV010000133.1 GCA_017861475.1 Bacillota bacterium
GACGGGTTATGGATCTGAACGAGCGGGCGTTGCGCAACATTGTCCTGGGTCTGGGCGGCAAAGCTGACGGCATACCGCGCGAATCAGGATTTGATATCACGGTTGCTTCTGAAGTTATGGCTGAACTTTGTTTGGCATCAGATTTAATGGATCTAAAAGAACGTTTTAAACGTATGGTGGTTGCCTACACTTATGACGGAAAGCCTGTAACCGCCGATGATCTTCATGCGGCCGGATCCATGGCGTTGTTAATGAAAGATGCCATCAAACCCAATCTGGTTCAAACGGTAGAAAATACTCCCGCTTTTGTACACGGCGGTCCGTTTGCCAATATTGCCCATGGCTGCAACAGCGTTATGGCTACGCAAATGGGTTTAAAGATGGGTGATTATTTGATTACCGAGGCCGGTTTTGGTGCTGATCTGGGAGCGGAGAAATTCCTGAATCTTAAATGCCGTTTTGCAGGTCTGAAACCGGATGCCCTGGTGCTGGTGGCGACCATCAGGGCACTCAAAAATCATGGCGGAGTTAAGAAAGACAAGCTCGCGGAAGTAAATATGGAAGCGCTGGCCAAAGGTGTCAGCAATTTGGAAAAACAACTGGAAAACCTGAATTATTTCGGACCTCCGGTAGTAGTAGCGCTGAATGAATTCCCGGGCGACACCCAGGAAGAGATAGAATTTGTCAAAGAAAAGTGCCAGGCGCTGGGTGCGGAGATGGCTGTTTCCAAGGTTTGGGCCGAGGGAGGCGCCGGTGGCGAGGAACTGGCCCACAAAGTCATGGCGGCGGCTCAGACCCCAAGCACTTTCAATTTCCTGTATGATCTGGATCTGCCGCTCAAAACCAAGATCGAAACCATCTGTGGGAAGATTTACGGAGCGGCGGCAGTCAATTACAGCAAGGAAGCGGATAACATGATCACCCGCTTTGAAGAACTTGGATACAGAAATCTTCCCATCTGTATGGCCAAAACCCAATATTCATTAAGCGACGATGCCAATGCCATTGGTCGTCCGACTGGATTTACTATGACCATCCGGGAAGTCAGACTGGCTGCAGGTGCCGGTTTCATTGTAGCACTGGCTGGTGCGATAATGACCATGCCCGGGCTGGGTAAAACGCCGGCTGCCGAGAAGATTGATATTTTGCCCAGCGGAGAAATTGTAGGTCTTTTCTAACCTGTGTGAATTTGAATGAATTAAAGGCAGCGATTTGCCCACAAGTACAGACCGATGACAGAAATAGAGAACTCTGTCATCGGTCTGATTGCGTTTCCCTATTTGGATTAACTTATAAAATCTCCTCAAATAACTGATATATCACTTCATTGATAATTTTCTCCCGGGCAAGCAGGGGAGCCAGCCGGCCCCTTTTGAGCACGTCAGGCAGTTCTGGTCGAACCGGTCCCCGGTGCGGGATATATTGAGCTTTGATTGCGGCAAGGAATTCCTCCAGCGTATATATTTTAAATCGATCCACCTGATTGCGGATCGCGATTTCTTCCAGAAGCAGGATAGAGAATTCAGCATAATTGGCTTTCCGGTCAATTTTCAGCAGTTCCCTGATTTGCGGGACAATTTGTTCAAAGAGCATACGGCGGTAAGGCAGTCCTCTAAAACCCAAGATTTTGCCAATCGATAGAACCTTCTTTTCAGTTAAATTAATGAGCATTTGCATGAAGAATTCTTCATTTATCTTGGGATCAAGATAATAACGATTGCCATCCAAGCCCTGAAACAATTTTAAGGCATCAAAATAACCAAGCTGCAGATTCCTTTTGGCCAGATCTCCATCGAAATCGAGAATCCCTCCCAGGTCATCAACTGGACTGATGGTTTTGACATGTAAGCCTTTTTTCATTACTTTACGTACCCTGCCTGGGCCGAAGGTACGAATTACGATAATATCTGTGAATCCACGGGAGATCATCAGATTGACGGGAAGATTATCATGGAACCCGCCATCGATGAAACGTTTCCCGTCCATAAGCTCCGGCTTAAAAGCCGGGAAGCCGGCACTGGCCATCAAATAGTCGGCAAGACGGCCCTCCGGAATGTCTTCGATAAATAGTTCCAGGGGTTTAAAATCGCTGAGCGAAACTGTCACAATGCCCAGATCTATCGCTGACTGGCGCACTTTATCTTCATCCACGTTTTCCTCCAGCAGTGCACGTAAAGGGGTAACATCCAGACCGCCATCTCCCAGAATTTCACGAAAGCGTTTTAAATAATAGGAGAGATTACTTGTATTCAGGTGCTGTTGGCGAAGTTCCAGCAAACGTTCCTCATCCACTGCCAGAATCTTGGCAGGGCTGATATTTTCCCACAACTGATAGGTTTTGTCGATGTCTCCCTGCACAATCATGGCAGCATTGAGCGCACCCACCGAGGTTCCTGTCACCGCACCGATCGGCAAGCCCAGTTCCTGTAATGCCTTACAGGCACCTATTTGATAGGCCCCCCTCGCTCCCCCTCCTTCTAATACCAGTCCATACATCCATGGCCCTCCTTCGACAGCGACCCAGAACCTGCTTGTTCTTTATGCTTTTCAGCATAAACATTTCTTTTTCAACCTGCAAGCTGAGAGGGGATTAAACCCTTGCTTTTTGCCTGAATATTTTTTAACGCCAAACAAATACTACATTTGTTGAATCAATTTTAGGACGGTTAATATTGTTTGTCCATGCTTTCAGCAGGGAATTTATGATCAGCGAATTAATATAAAGAGGAGGCTGCCTATGTGGGAATCTAAAATTAATACCCAACAAGTATTCGAGCTGCGCTGCAGAACTTTGGTTTACTTTGGTGCAGGTGCCATTGACAAAATAAGCGATATCTCTGACTATTTAAAAAATCATGGTATTAACAAGGTTTTGATCATCTCTGATGAAACTGTTTTAAAGGTCACCGGAGTCTGGGATATGATTGAACCGGTATTCAAACAGAAGGGCATTTCTTATGAGCTGTATACCGGGGTGGTTCCCAATCCTACTGTTGACAATATCGATGTTGCTGTCAAAATGGGCAAGGAACATGGTTCCCAGGCGGTTATCGGTATCGGCGGAGGAAGTCCAATAGATGTTGCCAAAAGTGTTGCTGTTCTTTTAAAGAATACTGAAAAAACAGCGCGGGAATTATATGAACTTACTTTCGAACCCGATCAGGCCGTACCCATTATCGCAATCAATACGACCCATGGGACCGGTACGGAAGTGGATCGGTTTGCTGTGGCCAGTATTCCAGAGAAAAATTACAAACCTGCTATAGCCTATGATTGTATCTACCCATTGTTTGCGATTGATGATCCAATGCTGATGGTAAAACTTCCGCCCAATCAAACCCGCTATGTATCCGTTGATGCTGTCAATCACATCACCGAAGCGGCAACATCGCTTGCTACCAGCCCCTATGTCATATTGACTGCCCGGGAGACAGTTCGTTTGGTGGCTAAATATCTGCCGCAGGCAATCGATCATCCGGAAGATCTTACTGCCAGATATTACTTGCTCTACGCTTCCGCCATTGCCGGCATTTGTTTTGATAACGGCTTGCTGCATTTCACCCATGCCCTGGAACATCCTTTAAGCGGGATAAAACCTGAACTGCCCCATGGACTAGGCTTGGCCATGCTTTTGCCGGCTGTCGTCAAATATATATATCCGGCTGTGCCGGAAATATTGGCAGCGATATATCAGCCAATTGTGCCGGGGTTAAAAGGAATTGCTGCAGAATCCGAACAGTGTGCAGCAGGGGTTGAAAAATGGCTTTTCAGTGTAGGCATAAAATCGAAATTACAGGATGAGGGTTATAGCAAGCAGGATGTTGATAAACTGACTGATCTCGTTTTAACTACCCCTTCGCTGGATACCTTGCTGTCCGTTGCCCCTATTGAAGCTACGAAACAAGTTATCAGATCCATTTATGAGGACAGTTTCAAAACCATAATGTAAGGGCAAAGTCTGCTGCTGGTTTCAAACATTTGACCGTTAGAAAGCCCGGTATTATGCCGGGCTTTTTGGCCTATATTATTTTAAAATCAGGGAGAAAAGTTCCGCCCGGGTTTGCGGACGGGTTTCAAAAATGCCGCGCACTGCTGAAGTGACGGTGATGGAGCCGGGTTTTTTTACGCCCCGCATGGTCATGCACATGTGCTCAGCCTGAATGACTACCCCGACCCCCATTGGATTCAGGGTTTCATAGATGCAGTCTGCGATTTGGGAAGTAAGTCTTTCCTGCAGTTGCGGCCGGCGCGCATAAGCTTCAGCCACGCGGGCCAGTTTGCTTATTCCTACGACCTTGCCGCCTTTGGGGATATAGGCGATGTGGGCAACGCCGTAAAAGGGCAGAAAATGGTGTTCGCACATGGAATAGATAGGTATATCTTTGACCAATACCAGTTCGTCATGGTATTCAGTGAATGATACGTCCAGAAAATCCTTGGGATCTGTCTTCATTCCCCCAAAAAGTTCTTCAATACTTTCTTTGTCAACTGAATGGAATTTGTCCATATATGATCCTCCAGGCAATTATTCAGGTATTTTTTTAATCATAACAGATATTATACGGTTAAAGTCTGATTTTAATGAATCATTATGGAGATATTTAATCGTAGGGGTAGAAATCTTGATTTTTCTAAGCAGCCAAATGATAAAGGATTAACAGTCTTCATGTAGAATGCTAGAATTAATTGATACATGGATTATGAGACTGTTGCTGGAATGTATAGGTATATAAAGGAAGGAAACAAATTGAGATTAGCCAAATACTTGGCCCAGGCTGGGCTGACGTCTCGTCGCCATGCAGAACAAATGATCAGGAATGGTGAAATAAAAGTTAATGGCCAGCTGGTAACAGAAATGGGTACCCAGGTGGAACCTGGGACAGATATTATCGAATATCAGGGCAGAACAATCGGTAGCGTGCCGATGATGATCTATGTTCTGCTATACAAACCGGCAGGATTTATATGCAGTGTCAATGATCCGCAGGGTCGGCCAACCGTGCTGAATTTGCTAAAGGATATTGAAGAGCGCATTTATCCGGTGGGTAGGCTGGATTTTGATACATCAGGGCTGTTGTTGTTAAGTAATGACGGAGAATTTACCAACCTGATGATCCACCCCCGGTATAAGATAATTAAAACGTATGAAGCCCGGGTTAATGGGAGAGTTGGTCAAGCGGAACTGGAGCGTATTCGTAAGGGTTTGCTGCTGGAAGACGGTATGACTGCTCCGGCTCAGGTCAAGCTGCTGACCCAGGATGAAAACAGCAGTTTGTTGGAAATATCGATCCATGAAGGGCGCAAACGGCAGATTAAAAGGATGTGTGCCGCCATCAACCACCCGGTATTAAATCTGAAAAGAACCAGACTGGCTTTCTTGTCTCTGCAGGATATGAAAGAAGGAGAGTATAGACTTCTGACCAGTCAGGAAGTTGAAGCGCTGAAAAAATGTGCTGGAGCTGTTTAGGCAGTATTAAGGTTAGGAGATGTTTTATGACAGCTATTAGAATGAAATTAAGATTTGACTATCTGGGTCACGGAAAAACAGGCAGGATCTTTGGCAAGAAAAGTATTGAAGAAAATGCCGAGGAAGTAAGACAGCATAAAGCAGCCTTGCTGAGAAATGTTCCCAATCAGGGAATCAGGATCGAAGATATCGACATGAGCAGTGAAGTTTATACCGTTTATGATGAAATAAGCCACAAGGAAATTGCATATGCACCGGTGATCATAACCATCTCGGCAGATAGTGTAGAGGATGCTCTTAAATTTTCCATGAAAGATGAATTTCGTACGGTTGAAGTCCTGGAACCGGAGAATATATGTCTTTCCAAGGCTGAAGTGGAGCGAATATTATATAAGACCAGTGAGGAATTGCATGATTACAAAGAATATTTATTGAAAAAAATAAATAACTGGAAATGATTTTATTTTTCCTGTGCCGGGAGTAATGCCATAAAAACTGGCAACAGGGTTCAATATTAAATGATTTTGAATACAAACCGGATGGGCAATACCAATCCGGTTTTTTTGTTAAACAACAAGTTTCCCGGGACCCGCAAGCAATCCTCGATTGCATTCTTATTATATTTTTAAATTATTTATAAACTTTAATATTGCTTTTAAGATAATCCTCATGTACTATTACTCAATAAGAATTTTATTCATTAAGAGGATTATTTTGGCTAAAGTAATAATTTTTGCAGGTGGATTTGGCAGCGGGAAATCGGAACTGGCAATCAACTATGCTCTGGATAGAAGTCAATATGCGGAGAACATTATTCTGGCTGACCTTGACCTGGTCAACCCGTATTTTGCTTCGCGGTATGTTCGTGATTTGTTGGAAGCCAGCGGAATACGGGTGCTGGCTCCTGCCGGAGATTTATCCTGCGGGGATGTTCCTGGTCTTCCTCCGGAGATCATTGGTTTCTTGCGGGGCAATGATGAAATCATTATTGATGTTGCCGGGGATGAAGTTGGCTCTATGGTACTTGGTTATCTGAGCCGGTACATAAAGGATAGTGACTATCAATTATATTTGGTTTTGAATCCTTATCGGCCCTTCGCCCAGGATTTGGACAGCGTGATGGAATTAAGGTTATTGCTGGAAGGAGCGGCTCGCCTGACTTTTACCGGTCTGATCAGCAATCCCAATTTAATGGGCGAAACCAACCCGGAAATGATCAGGAACGGTCACCAGATCGTATCAGATTATGCGCAGGCCATGAGGTTGCCGGTCTGTCATCTGACGGTAGAGGAAAAATTCTACCATGATCTGGTCTGTGAATACGGGACAATATTACAGACCATTACACTTTATTTAAAACCTGAATGGATGCAGTAAAGTTAATAAGGGGGATAAGCAGGATGGCCAAAGGCAGGGTCTATTTTCATATTGACCAGTGCAAGGCATGCGGATTGTGTGTTAAGTTTTGTCCCAAAGGTATCCTGGGACTTGATGAAATTGTTCTCAATACTTTAGGCTACCATCCGATCAGTATATTACGTGCAGAGGAATGCAGCGGCTGCGGAATATGTGCGTTGATGTGTCCTGATTTGATCATTGAGGTGGAAAAGGAGTAATAGCATGGAAAAGATTTTGATGAAGGGAAACGAAGCCCTGGCAGAAGGTGCTATTATTGCCGGATGTAAAGCTTTTTTTGGTTATCCCATAACTCCATCCAGTGAAATAGCTGAGTACATGGCTCGCAAATTCCCCAAGATCGACGGCGTTTTTGTGCAAGCGGAGAGCGAACTGGCTGCCATTAATATGGTCTATGGCGGTGCAGCGACCGGTCATCGAGTGATGACTGCTTCATCCGGTCCCGGCATAAGTTTGAAACAGGAAGGTATTTCTTTTATTGCTGAGGCCGAATTGCCTTGTCTGATTGTGAATGTATCCCGCGGTGGTCCTGGCTTGGGTGGTATCCAGCCGGCCCAGTCCGATTATTTCCAGGCAACACGAGGCGGAGGACATGGTGATTATCGCCTCATCGTTCTGGCACCTTCAGGTGTACAGGAAATGATGGATTTTGCGATCGAAGGCTTTGACCTGGCAGACAGATACAGGACTCCGGTAATGATCATGGCCGAAGGGACTCTCGGGCAGATGATGGAACCGATCATTGTCAGGGAACCGGTAATCCAATTTTATGACAAGCCGTGGGCAACCAACGGTTGCCAGGGACGTGAGCCCAATATTGTGAATACTTTGCACTTGTCCGCCGATTATTTGGAAGAGCGCAACCATCACCTGCAGAAAAAATATGACGCCATTGCCAGTAGGGAAAAGAGAGCGGAATCTTACCTGACTGAGGATGCAGATCTGGTGGTCGTTGCCTTTGGACTGATGGCGAGAATTGCCAAAAAGGCAGTGATGGAAGCAAGAAAATCAGGAATCAAAGTCGGCTTGATACGTCCGATAACGCTTTGGCCTTTCCCGGACGCTGAGATAAGCAAAGCGGCTCAAACCACCAAGAGATTTCTGTCAGTGGAGATCAGTATGGGTCAGATGATCGAAGATATTCGCTTGGCTGTGGCTGGACGAGTGCCGGTGGACTTTTTCGGCCGTATAGGTATCACTCCCAATCCCGAAGAAGTATTTAGAGCAATAATGCAGGTGGCGGAAAGGGAGGGCATTTAATGAAAGTTGTTGCGAAACGTCCGGAAAGCCTTAAAGATAATAAATTTCATTATTGTCCGGGCTGTACCCATGGAATCATTCATCGTTTGGTGGCTGAATGTCTGGATGAATTGTCGCTGCGGGAAAGTGCCATCGGAATTTGCCCGGTAGGCTGCGCAGTGCTGGCTTACGATTATTTTAACTGTGATATGCTGGAAGCAGCGCATGGCAGGGCACCAGCCATTGCTACCGGGATCAAGAGGCTATTGCCGGATAGGACAGTTTTCACCTATCAGGGCGATGGCGATCTGGCCTCCATAGGCATGGGCGAGATCATTCATGCATCATTGCGCGGGGAAAAAATAACCGTAATCTTCGTGAATAATGCCATCTATGGTATGACCGGAGGGCAAATGGCACCGACTACGCTGCTGGGGCAGGTGACTACGACTTCACCCTATGGCAGGAAAAAAGAGTGGGAAGGTTATCCGGCTAAAATGGCGGAATTGCTGGCGCAAAGTGAGGGCTCAGCCTATATCTGCCGCACTTCAGTACATAACCCGGCCAATATTTTAAAAACCAAAAAGGCCATCATGAAAGCTTTGAAGATCCAGCAAGCCGGGCTGGGCTTTACCATGGTGGAAATACTGTCGACCTGTCCGACCAATTGGGGCTTGGGGCCTCTCGAGGCGCTGGAATGGCTGGAATACAATATGATCCCTTACTATCCCCTGGGCGAATTGAAAGTCAAGGAGGTAGAATAATGGAAACACAGATTTTGTTTGCCGGTTTTGGAGGACAGGGCGTTTTGTCAATGGGTCAATTTCTGACTTATGCTGCCATGGAAGCAGGCAAGAACGTTTCGTGGGTCCCTTCCTACGGCGCGGAAATGCGCGGCGGCACAGCCAATTGTCTGGTAACCATAGCCGATGAGGAGATCAGTTCACCGATTACGGAAAACCCGGTGACGGCAGTCATTATGAACGGGCCGTCATTGGATAAATTTGAAAGCAAAGTAATGCCCAACGGGATACTCGTATTAAATTCCTCCATGGTGGATCGCAAGCCGCATCGTCAAGACCTGCAAGTGTTGGAACTGCCTGTCAATCAGATCGCGGAAGAAATCAATAATCCCCGCGGAGCGAATATGATCCTGCTGGGGGCCTACCTGCAAAAAACCGGCGTAGTGGAAATAGAAAAAGTACTGGAGTATTTTGAAAAGATCTTTAAGGGTAAAAAGCCATCGATCATCGAGAATAACAAAGAGGCATTTATGACCGGAGTGGAATATGCCCGGCAAAAATGGTAAAACAAGTCTTGGCTGAACCCAACCGAAGCGATTGAATCAGGAAGCCTTTTGCGCTTTAATTATAATAGTGCAAAAGGTTATTTTTTTGCAGGACAAGTACAAAAATGGAAAGTGAAGATTCGTTCATGAATGAAAAAGAATTGCACAGTTTACTAAAGCGGTTCCAGCAAGGAGAGGTGGAGCTTGATGATGTATATAAAAGAATAAAAATGCTTCCCTATGAAGATCTGGGTTT
>JAGFXV010000134.1 GCA_017861475.1 Bacillota bacterium
GGGGGATCTCCCATAACCAGGGCAGTCTGGCTGCCAGGGCTGCGATAAACAAACCCACAGCGATCAATAGATTTGTCCGGGGGAAAGGCTTTCCCCGCGTATCACAGGATTCATTTGCGGGATCTGCATTGATCGGCCTCCGGCCTTTACGGGAGCGCTTCCAGAAACAGATCACCAGCAACAGAATGATCAAGGCTGTGCCCCACAGCAAAGGGGAAGTAAACGAAGTGCCCAGGAAAGCCGCTGATTTGTCGGCGATCCCTGAAGTTGGGAGTGAAGTGCTGATGCGCCGGCCGGTGATCCTGGCCGAGCTGTTCCCGGATAGGCCGTTAAAGTTATAGGTACCCAGCTCTTCAGCGGTTAAATGGTAATCACCGTCCTGATAGGTAAAAATCGCTTTGGCTGCACCGTTAAAAAGTTTGGGAATATCGATTTTTAAATCATAAATCGATCCGTTCTCTACCTGGCCGGTTTGATGACCAACGGCCGATAACGGTATCCCGTCAAAGCTGCCGAAAGCCCTTATTTTGCCGTTTCCCAGATCCTCGACGCCAATCTTGCTGTCATAGCTGCACTGCGGGTGAGTGGTTATTTTTACCGCATACGTACCCGTCAAGGGGGGAAGATTTCCATCAGTGTTTGCCTGCGCTGTAACCGGGGCGACTGCGGTCAGGCCCAATCCGCTGATCAGACATATAAGCAATAAAATTATTATCCCACCATGCATCCTTTTCAATGACGGTTCCTCTTACATGAAAAAATCAATATTTGTGCAGCTTTTTAACAAACATCCGGTGACTGAGATGACCATTTATACGTAACCGTTTCAGCAAATAAGGATCCGAGTTTGCCTGCACCAGACCTTCCTCGGAACTGGTGGCAGCCTGATAACCGCTTTTTTTGACCATTTCAGCTATATTCCGGTTAAAATCACCGTAAGGATAACAGAAATAGCGAACTTCCTTGCCCAACTTCTGCTCCAGTATTTTCTTCGACTCCAGAATCTGCCGTTGGGCTTCGGCCGGACTGACTTTAGTCAGACTCGCATGGTCAAGCGCATGGGCGCCGATCGTAATGCCAGCATCATTCATTTCCTTTATTTCCTGCCAGGTCAACATTTTATTTTCCGGCTGAAGATTTGCATAATAATCGTAAGCGTTGATACCACCGACGATATGGGGGACAATGAATACGGTGGCGGTATAGTTATATTTTTTCAGAATCGGCCAGGCATAACGGTAATTATCCTGATAGCCGTCATCGAAAGTAATCACGAAGGGCTTGTCAGGGAGTTTGCTGCCGGTCTGAAAATGATCGACCACATTTCCCGGACTGACCGAATGATAACCGTTATTTTTAAGATACTTCATTTGCCAGTCAAAATCCGCCGGCAATACCCGCAGACCAAAGCCCCCGGTATTTCTGTCCGGGTTGACTTTGTGGTAGGTCAAAATCGGAACACCTTCCGATGACGGCTTTTCTGCCAGCGGCGGCCGGTAATGATCCCACATGAGGATGGAGCCAAGGATGATAAAAGATACAATTACCCAATATAAATATTTGTATGCGTTGGTCATGATATCTCCCGTGGTCGTGCAGTCGGCTGCAGCAAGGTTATATCATCAGTTTTTCAATAGGGAGATATAGTTATTCCAATATTTCTGGTTTCTTTCTGTGGGTAGAGGATTTTTGATCATCGCATAACTTATTCATTAAAAAAGCGATCCCGGAACCGAGAGAATCGGTTCCGGGATCGCAGCATTCGGGAGATGGTTTTGCCCGGTTGGTTGCCTTATTCTACATACATGGCTTCGATCATATCAGCGTATTTTTCGTTGATGGCTTTGCGTTTGATCTTCAACGTAGGCGTCAGTTCACCGGTTTCCTGGCTGAATTCATAAGGCAGCAGGGTGAAATATTTGACCTGTTCCACCTGCCCCAGATCCCTGGTGCGATTGTCGATCAATTCCCGGTAGAAAGCGATGACTTCAGGCTTTTGCACCAATTCCTCCCGGCTGGCATAGCTGATGCCCTTGGCTTTGGCCCATCCTTCCAGTGCTTCGAAACTGGGACTGATCAGCGCGGATACATATTTGCGGCCATCGCCGATGGTGGCAGCGTTGTCGATGTAAAAGTCTTCCTTGAGCAACGTTTCAATATGCTGGGGAGCGATATATTTGCCGCCCGAGGTCTTCATCATATCCTTGATCCGGTCGGTGATGCTCAAATAGCCTTCCTCATCTATAAAGCCGACATCGCCGGTTTTCATGTAGCCATCTTCGGTGAGCACTTCTTTGGTGAGCTCGGGATCTTTGTAGTAGCCGATCATCATGGAAGGGCTTTTGGCCAGGATTTCGCCTTCCTCGGAGAATTTTACATCCATGAGCGGAACGACCGGTCCGCAGGTACCGAATTTGTTGTGTTCAGGATTGGCCACGGTGATGACGAAGCATTCGGTCATGCCGTAGCCCTGCAGCAACAGCACGCCGGCACTGAAGAAGAACTCGGCAATCTCACCGGAAAAGGCCGCTCCGCCGCAGTTATAGACCTTGTTGCGTCCGCCGAAGATGTTGCGGATGTTTTTCAGTACCTTTTCATCGGCCATGGCATACTGTTTCTGCAATTCTTCGGGAATGGGCTTGCCTTCTTTTTTCAGAGTCTCGTATTGCTTGCCGATCGCCAGCGCCCATTTAAATCCCTGCTGCTGTTCGGGAGGAGCCATGCTGATGCCATGCTGGACAGTAGCATAGATCTTTTCCCACATGCGGGGCACACTGCACATATAATGAGGTCTGGATTCCACCAGGAATTGATTGATAGCTTTGGTATCGTGGCAATAATCCACCTGGCCGTTGCCGCAGAGGATAAAGTAGCTCCAGGCCCGTTCAAATACATGGGACAGGGGCAGGAAGGCCAGATTGACATCCGTTTCCACGATGGGGATATGGTACCCGGTGGCAAACAACATGGCAAACCAGTTTTTATGGGTCAGCATGACCGCTTTGGGCGTGCCGGTGGTGCCTGACGTATAGATCAGGGTGGACAGATCCTCTGAATCCAGTTTGGCAATGCGCTCTTCCAGCTCAGCTTCCCGGTCCGATTTTCTGCCCATTTCCAGAAAATCATCAAAATACATTACTTCGGGACGTTTTTCAATCGTGGCAATCTTATCAAAAACAATAATTTTTTCCAGCGTCGGGCAGTCTGCGCCCAGCAGGGACAAAGCCTTGTCATATTGCTCCTGGTTGCCGGCAAACAGGATACGGATCTCGGCATGATTTACGATATATTTCAGCTCGGCCGCCGAATTGGTGGCATAAACCGGAACAGAAGCGGCTTTGACGGTAAATGAGGCATAATCTGCAACCGCCCATTCCACCCGGTTGTTGGCAAAGATCCCGACAAATTCTCCTTCTTTGACGCCGAAGTCAAGAAGTCCTTGGGCGGTGGCATCGATCAGTTCCCCGAATTCCTTCCAGGTGTAGGCGAGCCATTCCCCGTAGGGTTTATGACGAACCGCTATCTTGCTGTCGCCGTATTTGGCTACCCGGCTGCGGACCATCAGTGCCAGATGCTTTTCCCGGGCCAGATACTCTTCAAATTCCTTTTCATAATCAGGTTTTGCTCCGTTCATTCAATCAAATCCTTTCCTCATAAACATTTGCTGTATCCGGTAAGCAAAAATTATTTCTTCCCGCTGTCAACCCCCTCGTTTTTCAGGTTTTTTTCCATACCTTCCGCACGGAGGTAGGTCATAAATACTTTGATAAACAATTCAGCCTGGTCGTGGAATGAAATCGAATCGGGGAAAGCCAGGCGGTGAAAGACCAGGCCGTTAAAAAAGATCGTGAAGAAAAATCCCAGTTCAGCGGACAAGCCGGTTGCCTCAGCCACTCCGTTGCCGTAGTAGGAATCTGCTTCCTTCACCATTTCAAAGCCGCCTTCCTTGTTCTGCTGGCGGTAATAATCAATGGTCAGCATAACGATATCGGCAAACCATTGCTCTTTTTCCATGATATAGTTGCTGAAGGCCCTGATCCGGTCTTCCAGTGGCGTATCTTCCTTGATGGATGCAATCGCTCCCGAAATGTCACGGCGACTGGCCAGTTGCAGCATGTTTTCCAGAATGGATTTTTTGGTGGGGAAGTAATGATAAAGCGTACCGGTGGAAACGCCCAGCGATTCGGCAATTTCCCGCATGGTAACGTCACTGTAGCCGCGATGGGCAAAGTCATCGAAGTATTTCTGCAGCAGTTCGTTGCGATAGGCATCGTGATCAACGATTTTTGGCATGGTAAACCTCCTCACGGCATATACAGTTATATCAATGTATTTTATATCAAACGTTCGATATAAAATACGTTAATTAATATTTATCACTATACTTAATATTTGTCAATGATCATTCGTAATCGGAATGGAATTTCGTGATGAGGAAGCAAGGGAATTAAATCCCCCTGCTTCGATGGAGGCGGCGGCTGCCGGTGATCAGAGTAAGGAAAGACAGCAGACAGGCAATGACGGCGGTATAATAGGCGAGATTGAGGCCCAGATCCAGCATAAAACCACCCAGGGCTGGGCCGATCGTCCGTCCCAGGCTGTCATAGCCGTTCAGGATACCCATGGCTGAACCCTGGCCGGTCAGCGTTCGTTTGGAAACGGCCGAGGAAATCGACGGGCGAATCAAAGCGGAGCCGGCTGAGTAAACCGTCATGAAAACAATGGAGGAAGGAATATTATATGTAAACAAAAATAGTCCGAAGCTTATGCCCATCACGGCTATTCCGGCAGCGGCGGTTTTTTCCTCGCCGAAACGATTGATCAGTTTGCCCACCAGCAGACCCTGCACCAGGGCCATGGCAATACCGGCGGCGGTAAATGCCCAGCCGATGTCACGCGCGGTAAAGGAGATTTTTTGCTCGGCAAACAGCGCAAAAGTTCCCTGATGGATGGATTCTCCAATGCTGCTCAAACAGATACACAGGAACAGGACGGCCAGGGGCGTCTTCAATCCTTCCAGCAGGGAAGCTCTTTCAATCTTGCGGATGATCCGCTTTTCAACCGGCAGTGATTCAGGCAGGAGAAAATATACTGAAACACTGTTAACCAGAGCCAGCAGACCAGCAAATATAAAAGGAAAGGCCAGCGATATGCCGGATAAAATTCGGCCGATGGCCGGCCCGAATACCATTCCCATCCCCATGGCCGCACCGATCAATCCCATGGCTGAGCCGCGTTTTTCCAAACTGGTGGAATCACCGATATAGGCCATGGCCGTAGGCATGGTCGCGCATGCCAGAATGGCTCC
>JAGFXV010000135.1 GCA_017861475.1 Bacillota bacterium
AGGGATCCTTTGAACCATTACTATATTGTTGTAATATGTTGTAATATTTAATAGAATATAATCTGAACGTTGAATATACAGTTATTAACATTTATTAATAATTATAATAAATATTTATAAGCCGCCAACCCTTTCCGCCAGAACAATAGATAGTCATAACGAGGTTTTAATCGAGTACAGCACTTCTCTCAGAGAACATTATCCAAAAAATTTTTTAGATATCACACACTATTTCAAATTGACAAGCATAATCAAAGATCGAAATAAGTAAAAATTTATAATGAAGCTATTCATTCAGCAGATTTCCTAAGCAACTTACATTGCTTTAATATTTAAAAAGTAAAATGACTCAACATAGACATCTTCAACATGCTCCTATGTTTCGTGTCTTATTTTTTTTGTGTCTAATTCCTTCCTATTTTAAAACAACAAGAGAGAAATATATTTTCCAGGGCAGTCCAAGTCCTGTGAATTAAATAAATATGGTGAATCTAGTGGAACGGTTCACAAAAGAAAGGCGGGGGGTAGCATCGTGACCGGTAAAAAAATATTTGATGGGGGGGAGATTTCTTTACGACAAAAAAAGATGTTTTATAAGGAGGAATATTAGCATGATAGGATTAACGCCTGAAATAATGGAAAAACGTTTTTGGTTGAAAAGTTTCGACAATTACACCAAGCCAACATTGAATTATCCAAAATACCCTGCCCATGAAATCTTGCATATAATCGCTTCTACCAATCCTGACAAAGCAGCTACCGACTTTTATGGCACTGAAATTACTTACTGGGACTTAAATCTTTATGCTACGCGGATGGCGAACGGCCTCATCGACGCGGGCATAAAAAAAGGTGATCGGGTGGGAATCCTGCTCCCCAATTGTCCGCAGATGGTTATTTCTTTCTGGGCTATTCTGCAGGCGGGCGGCGTTATCGTCAACTTGAATCCCATGTACAAGCCGGAAGAATTAAAAGGCATGATTGAAAAAACCGGCATGACTGCCCTGATCACCTTCGACGGATTAATTTCCGGTGTTCAGCAATTATGCCAGATGGTCGATATCCCCTTTGTGATGGTCACCAAATTAACTGATTATATAAATGGCATGAAGGTAAGCACACCTGAAGAAATCGGATTACCTGCAGGTTGGCATCATTTTTCCCAATTTCTGGCCCAAAGCACCAATGAAGCTCCTCCCGCAATCGCGTTTAATGTTAAAGAGGACGCCGCGGTATTGCAGTTTACCGGCGGTACCACCGGCACTCCCAAAGCAGCAACGTTGACCCACAGCAACCTTTTGGCCGCGCTCTTTACCGGCAATGAATTAGGGATGCCTATTAGTCAGTTTATTCCTATTGAACGGCGCAACATTATGGGCGTCCTTCCCTGCTTCCATGTCTTTGGTGAAATCTGCGGTATAGCCATGTCAGCCATAACCGTATCAACATTTGTTATTCTCCCTCGTTTTGATGTGGATGAATTTTTAACCACCATGGAACGTCTCCCTCACGTATGGTTCTTCCCGGCCGTCGCTACCATGCTGGGCGCTATCATCGCCCATCCCCGTACCAAGGAAATAAATCTGGCTAAAAAACTTGCCATAATCAACGCCGGTGCAGCCCCTTGCTCTCTGGATCTTTTGAAAAAAGCCCGCGCAATGGGTTTGATTATTGTTGAAGGCTGGGGCATGAGCGAAACGACTTCCGTTGGAATTACCACCCCGTTCTTTGGCGTTAAAAAACCTTTAAGTATCGGTGTCCCTTATCCTGATGCAGAAGTTAAAATCATTAACGTCGAGACCGAAGAGGAAATGCCGCTGGGAGAGCCGGGTGAAATTCTAATGAAATCTCCTATGGTCATGAAAGGATACTGGAACGACCCTGAAGAGACGGCCAAACAATTAAAGGACGGGTGGTTGCATACCGGGGATATAGCTTACCAGGATGAGGACGGATATATATTCATAGTCGATCGGGCTAAGGATTTGATCATTGCTGGAGGCTACAATATTTATCCCCAGGAAGTTGATAATGTTCTGATGCAGCATCCCCAAGTGGTTGATTCCATGACTATCGGTATTCCCGATGAATACCGCGGTGAGACGGTCAAATCCTTTGTTCAGCTCATGGAAGGTGCCACTGTCAATGAAGCCGACTTGATCGCCTACAGTCGGGAACATTTGGCTGCTTACAAGGCACCGAGAAGCATTGAAATAAGACCGGTCCTTCCCCGGTCCGCTACCGGCAAGGCCATGAAACGAATCCTGAGAGAGGAAGAGATTGCTAAAATGAAGAAGAGCTGATCGCCGGCTCTGTTATCAATCTCTCGTTGTCAGGATATAACTAAAGATGCACCGGAACAGGGGACACAAGAGGACACAGAAAAATGTACTCTTGTGTCCCCTCATTTGTTTGGACTTTTAAAAGAGCGCCCGATTATTCAGAGCAATGGCATAAAGTTAATTGCGAAAAGAGGGGAAGAACATCTATACTGTTATATAAGGATCGAATAATCAGCAGGCGGAATAAAATAGCTGATTATAATGGCAGCAACAGCATTCAATGAACTGTTAAGTTGGAGGGATTAATTTGGAGGATATTCTTACCAGGTTCAGAGACTATTGTGAAAAGCCTTACGAAAGGGCTGCCCAAGTAAAGGCAACCAGCAAAACCAAAATCATTGGGTGTCTTCCTATGTATTTCCCGGAAGAAATCATCCATGCGGCGGGAGCACTGCCGGTCACCTTGTTCGGCAGCGACGAACCAATCACCCTGGGAGACGGACATATGATGACCAATGCCTGCGATCAGGTTCGCAGTTCATTTGACAGTCTTTTGAAGGGTAAATACGATTTTCTGGATGGAATCGCAGCAATCTATGTATGTGATCAGGTAAGATTCTATCTGGAAGTATGGCAACTGGATCATCCCGTCGATTTTTTCCATCAAATGTGGCGTCCTTATAAGATGGACAGCTCCACCCAGGTATTTTTCCGCAGTGAATTAGAAAGACTGATCTCCGCTCTGGAAGAATTCACGGGGACCAAGATCACCACCGAAGCGCTGCAGGCGAGCATTCGTTTATATAACGAATCCCGGACTATGATGCGCAAACTGAACAATTTAAGAAAAGACCATCCCGGAATCATAAGTGCTTCAGATATGACCCATATCGTTGCTTCCAGCATGCTGATCCCCAGAGAAGAGCATAACGAATTATTAGGTCAGCTGCTCGCCATGCTCGAGCTGAAGGAAGCCCCCACCGGTAAAAAGCAACGGATCATCGCCGTCGGTCATCCCTGTTCGATGCCTGAAACAGAAGTGCTTGATATGATCGAAGCCAACGGCATGGCCATTGTTGATGATGATTTCTTTACCGGCGGCAGATATTTTAGCAAGGATGTTTCCGCCAGCGGAGATCCCGTTGACGCTTTTATTGATTTCTATGTAAACGCCATTCCCTGTACGACCTATCACTATGCCGACACCTGGATCAAACCCGGCAAGAGTTACTCGCCCTATGCTGATTACGTGATCGATATGGTGAAACAGGGGCAGGCCAAGGGAATCGTGGTATTAAAAGAAATGTACTGTGATCCTTACGACATGGAATTCGTTATGATGAAAAATCGGTTTGAAGAAGAAGGAATCCCTTACATTTCAATCATAACTGAACATGGACCCGGTCCTTTGGAAGCGATCCGCACCAGAGTCCAGGCCTTCGAAGAAACCTTACGGTTCATGTAACGGAGGAACAACTATGATCACTGCCGGTATTGATATTGGTTCCACCACAACCAAAGCCGTTGTGTTAAAAGATGGAGATCATTTTTCTTATGCGCTGCAGCCTACCGGGATCGAGATAAGCTCGGTGAGCCGGCAGGTCCTGACGGAGGCCTGTGAAAAAGCTGACCTGAAATTCGAGGATCTGAAACGCATCGTAGCTACCGGTTACGGGCGGATCAGTATCCCCTTTGCTACGACGACCATAACCGAGATCACCTGCAATGCCGCCGGGGTCCATCACTTGTTTCCCAATGCTTCCCTGGTGGTCGATATCGGAGGACAGGATAGTAAAGTCATCAAGATAGATAGTAAAGGCCGGGTCATGCAATTTGCCATGAATGACAAATGCGCGGCCGGCACCGGTAAGTTTCTGGAGGTTGCCGCTCAGACGTTGGGAGTGCCGGTGAGCAAAATCGGCGATATCTCAATGCAATCGAAGAACAAGGTGACCATAAGCAGTACTTGTACGGTTTTTGCCCAAACCGAAATCGTATCCTTGATTGCCCGTCAGACCAATAAGGAAGATATCGCTGCCGGGCTTCACGAATCGATCGTCAGTCGTGTATACGGACTCATCAGTTCAGTAAATCCTGACCCGAAAGCAGAGGTTGTTTTGACCGGAGGGGTAGCCAAAAACATCGCCATCGTCAATTTATTGGAACGGATGCTGGGGCGCAAGATCTCAGTCGCGGATGATCCGCAGATCGTAACCGCCCTGGGCGCTGCTCTTTTGGCCAGGCAGTGGGAAGGATAACAATAGCATTTAACCTAAAATATCAAAGCCTTGAGGTAATGAAAAGTTAGGAGGCAAGAAGCATGGCAGAAGAAGAATATAAACTGGTTCGTAGATTGGAAGGCCAGAAACGTTTGGCCGGATTGATCATGGCTCATTACGGAGGCGCACTTGAGATAGAGAAAACCAAATCCAAACCGATTGCCTGGGTATCCGCCGGAACTCCTGCCGAGATTCTGTGGGCAATGGATTTTTGTGTACAGTTTCCCGAGGCGTATGCTGCCACCTGCGGTGCCAGGCATATCGCTCATAACCATGTGGAAATTACTGAACAGCGCGGCTATGAACATCACCTGTGCACCTATTGCCGCAACAGTCTGGGGGGCTCCATTGCTCAACTGGAAGGGATGTCGAAATTTTCAGAGCTGGCCCGGCCCGACTTTCTGTTGGTTTCCAACGGTAGCTGCATTCTGGTAACCAAATGGTGGGAGCATCTGAGCAAACTCTGGAATATCCCGATGTTTAATATAGACTGTCCGCTGGTCATCCCAGCCTACGAGGAAAAATATCTCGTGGATCATGTTAAACGCCAGTGTTTGGACCTGATCACTTTCCTTGAAGAATTCACCGGTAAAAAGTTTGATTATGATCGCCTGCAGGAGATCGTTGCCAACGGCAAACGCAGTTCTGAAAATTATATGGCCATGCTGCAAGCCAACAAGCACGACCCGGTGCCGGCAACGTTTTTTGATATCATGGGGCACAATTTCCCCAACCTGGCTTTGCGC
>JAGFXV010000430.1 GCA_017861475.1 Bacillota bacterium
GCGTTCCGCCCGCCTTAACATACATGGAATCGATTGCTAAACCGCCATTGGTGTTAAAAGACACCACCCGATTGCTTGAACCGCCGGAACTGTTTCCGCCGGTTGGTTGTTGCGTCTCAGGCTGTTCCGGCTTAATGTCGGGCTGCGCCAGCCAGTTTCCCACTGTTTCAACGGTGCGCATACAGAATACTGCGCCTTCTGCACGAGTGGCGTTGGCAATTGGATTAAAGTTTCCAAAACTGTCACCATGAAACAGACCACAGGCCCATAGCTTCATAACCGGCTCCCGAGCCCAGCCGGCAATAAGATCAAAATCAACGGGCCTGTTGGTGACGGTTGCAGCTGGATAGGCAATTCCGTAGGCATCAAAGAAACGAACCGTCATGACCGCCATTTGCTCCCGGGTCACCAGCGCAGAGGGGCTAAAGGAAGTTTCAGTAATCCCTTTGATGATACCCTTTTGTGCCGCCCAGACAACATAGGATGCATAATAGGTGTCCGCACTCACGTCGTTAAAACCGCTGCTGCCGCTGTAATCGGCAGGATTGATGCCGGCAATGCGTCCCATCACCGTTACATACATGGCGCGGGTCATGGTTCCGCCGGGAGAGAAGGTATTGGCTCCCGTACCATTAAATATGCCATTTTGCATGGCAAACTTCACAGCCTCGTAATACCAGTCGCTTTCCGTTACATCTTGAAACGGATTTTTCTGTTCCAGGATCTGCGCAGTTACTGTTGATGAAGAATCCTCGGTAGCTGCTGCCATTGCTGTTGATGGCAGCAAGGAAACCAACATGCTAATGATCAAAAGCAGACTCAATATTTTCTTTCTCATCCAGTCCGTCCTTTCTTATCTATTTTCCTTTAATGATTCACATAGGGCTGATCGCTGTGATGGCGAAAAACACTGCCACCCTCCTCAATTGATGATTTTTAGAGGAAATCAATCCTGCCTAAAGTTTAATAGAAAATAATTGGCCTAAAGACGTAACTGCATGAAATGTTTTTTTTTGGTAATGAAATGTAATTTGAAACCGAATTGAATAAAAGCTCTGTTATAATAGATAGTGGTACAGAATGAATTTTGAGGTGACCGGATGAAAATCGCTGTGTGTGATGATGACCAGCAGGAGCTTGTGCAGATTAGTCAGTTGGCGGATAAATACTTGAGCGGCAGCTTGGCTGATAACAATTCTGAAGTATCCAGTTTTAACAGCAGTATGGATTTACTGCAACAGATAGAGACCAACAGACATTTTGATATTTTTCTTTTGGACGTCATTATGCCGGGTATAAACGGTATCAAATTGGCTACGGAAATAAGAATGCGTGATCAGGTGGCCAAAATCATTTTTTTGACCTCAAGCTCGGAATTTGCGATAGATTCTTATTCAGTAGGAGCATTTAACTACCTTTTAAAACCCGTGCAAGAAAAACCGCTTTTTTCTGTTTTGGAAAAAGCCTGCCACGATTTAAACACCCGTTTGCAGAAATATATCGTTATTAAAACCCCCTTCAGCCTGTCCAGGATATTTCTCCACCAGCTGATTTATGTCGAGGTTATCCGCAGGACCGTATTTTTTCATCTCACCGATGGTACCACCATCGAAAGCAACCGTACCATTGCTCAAGTGGAAGATGTTTTATTATCAGATAAACGTTTCATCAAACCTCATCGTTCCTATATCGTCAACCTGGATCATATCAAAAAACTGTCTCAGAATAGCTTTACCACGGCCAGCAACCTTTCTGTTCCCATATCAAGGAATGTTCTCAAAGAAGTAAAGCAGGCATATATCAACCATTCCTTTCAGGCAGAATATTAATGGGGTTATTATCAACTCTATTTTCGCTATCATTTTGATATACATGCTCCTGGATTTTGAAGTCAAGCAGAAGAAGCAATACTACCTACTGTGGATGTGTTTAACCATTGTAGTGATTGTTGATGCGTTGATATTATACAATTTCGGGTATACAAATTTTATGAAACTCTTTCCCCTTCTGGTTTATGTTCCAGTATTTTTTTCTTTTCTGTTTGTATCAAAGTTCAATGCCATAAAGGTTTTATTTATCTTTTTAACAGTCACCGCTATTGCTTTGTCGATTTCTTTAATCGGACTTATCATTTCATATTTTTTTGGCTTCGACCGGATTATCCTGAATGTTGTCTGCTATGTGCTGTATCTGCCTGCAGGACTCATTGTCTACTTGTATTTACGTTCATCCTTTCTTTATATGCTGCGCAATACTGATAAAGGGTGGTTTGGATTTTGTGTTATACCACTTTCATACTGTGCGATTCTTTTTTTCACCTCAAAGTACAATTTGAATACAGTGATATCTGAACGAGCTGTTGTATTCGCTGGGCTGGTCTTTGTTTTAACGCTTGCAGCTTATATCCTGATTTTACGGTTTTTCAAACAAACCCGCGAACAGCTAACCCTACAGAATGAACAGAATATATCCCAAATGCAATTAGCCGCAGCAAAGATACATTTGGAAGCATTACAGGAATCGCAGGAAAAAACGATTTTTTACCGCCACGACATGCGTCATCATCTGAATCTCATTAGAGCCTATCTTAAGGACAATAACCTTGCAGCAGCGCAAAACTATATTTCAGATGTAGAAGAAACCATTGCAGACGCTGCGGTTGAAACATATTGCAGCAATTACTCGATTAACTTGATTCTGTTTTCCTATATTGCGAAAGCCAGGAGCGAACAAATTACAGTTGAAACCCAGATCGATCTTCCGGAGAAAAACGCTGTATCTGATATGGATCTTTGTATTATTTTTTCAAATGCCATTGAAAATGCTGTAAATACCTGCAAATTTATTCCCAGCGCAGACGACAGAACCATAAAAATCGTCTGCAAAAGCAAAAACGATAAACTCTTCATCCAAATCACCAACAGCTACGAAGGCACGGTCAGGTTTGTGGACGACATGCCGGTAAGTACCGAGGAAAATCATGGTCTGGGTACGAAAAGCATTGCAGCGGTTGTACAAAAATATGACGGAGTGTGTTCTTTCACAGCCGATGAGGGCTTTTTTAAGATCAGCATCATTCTGTAAAGATTGCTCACCTGAACCATAAATCGAAGGAAATTATGCACAAGGACTGCCCTGCGGGATCTCTTGTCACCAAAAACGGGATGGATTAAACTGGTACTATTGAATTCAGTTCAAAGGAGGAATCATTTTGACTGCCAAATACAGCTATAATCACCGGGATGCAAGATTTTTACTGACCGAATGGCTTCCTCTGGCAGATATTCTTAATTACCAACGTTATCAGGATCTCAGCCCGGATGACATCCCCGGTCTGCTGGAACAAATGAACCGCATGGTGGTCAATGTGATCGCCCCCACCAATGATGACGGAGAAAT
>JAGFXV010000011.1 GCA_017861475.1 Bacillota bacterium
AAAGGAGGGCAAAAAATATCTCCTGGAGGGAATTCCTCAAGGGTTGCCGGCTTTAATGAGAGCGGAAAAGATGCAGGAGAAAGCAGCCCGCGTAGGCTTTGACTGGCCGAATGCACAAGGTGCGCTGGTAAAATTTCAGGAAGAAGTGGAAGAGCTGGTCAGGGCTGAAGAGCAGGTGGACAAGTTTGAAGAGACGGGAGATTTGATCTTTGCGCTGGTCAACATCGCCAGATTGGAAGGAGTAGAACCCGAACAAGCCCTACAATCATCCAGCAATAAGTTTGCCCGCCGTTTTCATTATATTGAACAAAAGCTGGAAAACAGCGGCAAAAAATTCGATGAGATGAGATTGGAAGAACTTGATCTTATTTGGGAAGAAGCCAAATTAAGGGGTCTATGAACCGTTAATCATTTACAGCCAGGCCAAATAAACAGCAAACGGAGAGCAACTTTTCTAACTTTTACATAAAGAAAAGAAGGATTAACGGGCTAAGCATAGAATAGCATAATATGCCAATAATATACTAAAAGGAGGGATATCATTGAACAAGACTGAATTAATCAGTGAAGTTGCCCAGAAAGCCAATATTACTAAAAAGGATGCTGACAAAATAGTAAACGCTTTCTTTACTACTGTTGAAACTGCATTGAAAGCTGGCGATAAGGTACAGCTCGTTGGATTTGGCACCTTTGAAGTACGGGAGCGTCAGGCCAGAAAGGGTAGAAACCCGCAGACTGGCCAGGAAATAAGCATTCCTGCAACCAAGGTACCGGCATTTAAAGCCGGCAAGGCATTAAAAGATGCTGTAGATTAAAATGCGTCTGGATAAGTTTCTTAAAGTATCCAGAATTATAAAAAGGCGGACTGTGGCCAAGGATTTTGCTGAAAACGAGCGAGTAATGGTAAACGGCAGGATAGCGAAACCTTCAACAGAGATAAAAAAGGGAGATATTCTCACTTTGCGAATAGGCGATCGGGAAACCGTTTTTGAGATACTCGATATTAAGGAAAATATAAAAGCCAGCGAAGCCCGCAACCTTTACCGAATAATAGAATGATTATGATCGTCCCGTATGATAAATACGGGACGTTTTTTATTGTGGAACACAAGGTTCCCGGGACCCGCAAGCAATCTTAGATTGCGACAGCGGGTGGGGTTCTTATGAGAGGCGTTTTACTGCTTTTAGTAAAACGCCTCATTCTGTTGAATGATAAAAATTTGACTGTGATAACGTAACCAACGAATAAAACAGCCTTGGTTTGCATAGCTATTTTCAAGGCAGAATTTACAAATCGTGTCTCAATAATGGTATGTCAAAGCAGATAAAGGGAGGTGAAATCAATGACCGGGCATTTGATCAGCATGTCAGACCGCAAATCGATCGAATTAAGCGGGATAACCAATGTTGTAAATTTTGATGAAGAAGAAATCATCCTTGAAACCATAATGGGATATCTGGAAATAGGCGGACAGGAACTGCATATAACCATGCTTAATCTTGACAATGGCAAGATAGCCGTGATGGGAAGCATCAATCATCTGGTTTACAAACCCCAGGGAACAAATTTAAAAAATAAAGGGAAGACGATACTAAACCGCCTCTTGAAGTAGGAGGGATTCATTTGCTGGGTTTGCTCACCCAGGTAAAAATATTTGTTCTGACTTTGCTATTAGGAGGAATCGCTGGATTTGTAATACATTTTTATCAATTGGGTATCAAAGCGTTGAGAGTCGGCAAGCATATCCTGTATCTGCTGGATTTTTTCCTGTGGATATTCATGATTTTGCTTGTATCGATGGGTATGATGCTGATCAATCAAGGCGCGCTGCGATTCTATACATTTTTGTTCCTCATCCTGGGGGGAATGATTTATTTTAAAGCGCTCGCTCCCCGTCTGTATCGGCCATTGCAGGTAATAGCCGAAGCTGGAGCATATTTATTAAGGATGCTGGTGGGTCAAATCATTAAACCAGGATTATGGTTAATCAATAAAATTCGCCTGAAATGGCGTAATCATCGTCCGCCAATGCCCCCTGATGATTCCGATTTCTGATGAAATCAATCTGGAGAAAATATTAAAAAATTTTTGTCCACATATTGTGGAAAATATGTGGATAGGTTATGTTAATATAGTATGAAGATTGAAATCAGGGGAGCCGAAAAACTTAGTTTCAGGGAAAGACAGGTAGTGGTGCTGAAAGAAATGGGTAAAAGCACCGATGAAATTACCCGTATTCTGAAGGTGAGCGCCAGTACTGTTGCCACCCTGTATAACCGTGCCCGTAATAAGGGCTACGAAGTGGTTATCGTGCTTCCTGGAGATGTCATGGGCATTTTTGAAGGGGAGGACGAAGATGAAGCCTGATAATAAAAATATGCGTTTATTTATAAGCGGCCTGGTCTGTATCGTCTTACTCGTAACGATCATACCCCGGGGCAAAACTATTCTGGAACTTTCAGCCCAGAAGCGGGAATTAAAAAAACAGAAGGTTGAACTGCAGCAAGTAAACCGTGAATATCAAAAAAAATTAGAGCAATTGAAAACACCTGAAGAGATTGAACGACTGGCACGTGAGCGGCTGGGAATGGTTAAAAACGGAGAAAAAGTAATCATTGATTTGCAACAGGACAATTAGCTGTTTCTGGTTGACTAGCCCCGATGCTTTTAATACAATGAACATAGTATTATTTGAGGGGGATCTTAATTTCTATGCCAACTGAACAGACAAATATTGTACCTGGCGAAATAATTGAGGGCAAGGTTCAAGGTATCACAACGTTTGGAGCGTTTATTGAGCTGCCCGGTGGCTTGGTAGGGTTGGTTCATATCTCTGAAATAGCCGACACTTATGTGAAGGATGTCAAAGACTACATTAAGGAAGGTGACCAGGTCAAGGTTAAAGTACTTAACATTGACGGTAAAAAAATCGGGCTCTCCATAAAACAGGCACTGCCGCCCAAGGTGGTTCCGCCTGCACCGAGTCAGCCTAGATACAACCGCTCTGAACCGCGCAGGGACAATAGGGGTTTTAGCGGGCAAAAAAAACCTGAAGCACCAGTAACATTGGATGACAAGATCAGCAGGTTTTTGAAGGAAAGCGATGAAAGAATGCAGCCCCTCAAAAATAAAATTGAACCCCGCAGAAGAAAAAACAATCAGGGATAGGTTTAAAGAGCACTTCATTGGCGAAGTGCTTTTTTGCGCACAAAATTATTATTACATATGATAACGGGAGGTTTTTTTATGAGCTATGCAGCGATAGATGTCGGCAGCAATTCCTGCCGGTTGTTGATTGCCGAAAAGGATCATTCGGAATTGCGGATACTGTATAAAGAAATCGAGACCACGCGCATTGGAGCCGGTCTGAATCAAACCGGACAAATCAGTGAGGAAGCAGCGCAACGCAGCTGGCGGTGGCTGGAAAAGATCCAACCGTTGCTGAAAGCATATAATGTACAGCATTATCGGGCGGTGGCTACCAGTGCGGTACGTGAGGCTGCCAACGGGAAGATGTTTGTGGAAGAAGCCGCCCGACGCAGTCAGATGCCGGTGGAAACTATCAGTGGGGAAGAGGAGGCCAGACTAAGTTATATCGGGGTGAAGAAAGGGTTACAGTTGGAACATTCTCCCCTGGTAGTTGATTTGGGCGGCGGCAGCACTGAAATTATTTGTAATGATCAGGATTTTGTAATTTCCTTGCCGGTAGGTGCAGTTCGAGCCACAGAAATGCAAATGAGCGCGGCTGATATAGCTGAGCGTCTGCAGCCGGTTCAAGGCATGCAATCAAGATTTATGGAATACCCACTGGTTATGGTAGGAGGCACAGCCAGCACGCTGGCTTCGGTCAAATTGGGCTTGGAGATATATGATTCCAGAAAAGTACATGGACACCGTGTAACCCACCGGGAAATTGCTGATATTTATCAGCTTCTGGAGAGGACCCCGCTGGCACTGCGCAAAAGACTGCCGGGACTGCAGCCGGAACGGGCTGATATTATTAATGCCGGAGTACTTATCACCATGCTGATCATGGATATGCTGCAAAAAAATGAACTCATTGTCAGTGACAGTGACCTGTTGCAGGGTATTATCTGGTCACTTTAATATTTGTGAATAAAATATTATATTTAGCAGGATTTATTTGCTTTACGTAGAATATTTAACTAGTATGTTAAGAGTTATGGTTTTTGCAAATATCTTGTTGAAAATCCATAACTTAGATGTCGGAAAAAATAAAGGAGAGGGGATTTAGTTATGGGATTCTTAACACCTGCAGAGATTGCAGCAACCGCATGTGCGGCAGGCAAAGCCAAGTCCGAACTGCCAATTTTGAAAATGATAGTTCTGGGTATTTTGGCTGGTGCCTACATTGGATTTGGAGCTAATCTGGCTACCAAGATCGGATCGATGGACACGCTTTTACCGGGAGGAACACCGGGCGGACAATTCCTGTTTGGCGCTGTTTTCTCTGTTGGTCTGATGCTGGTGGTTATTGCCGGAGCAGAACTGTTCACCGGCAACAATATGGCCTGCGCAATTTCAGCCATGAATGGCCAAGCTTCCTGGGGCGGATTGCTGATCAACTGGGTCGTAGTATTCATTGCCAACTTTATTGGTTCAGTTATGTTGGTTTATATCGTATTCTGGGGTGGTTATTGGGGCCAAGCAGATGCTGCCGGAGCAATTACTTTGACCGCCATGGGTTCCAAAGCGCTGGCCATTGCAAAAGGTAAACTGGCATTAACCTGGGGTCAGGCCTTTTGTCGCGGTATTCTTTGTAACTGGCTGGTTTGCCTGGCGGTTTGGATGGCATTTGCGGCCAAAGATATTGTCGGAAAAATCTTCGCCATTTTCTTCCCCATCATGGCTTTCGTTGCCAGCGGCTTCGAACATAGTGTTGCCAACATGTTCTTTATCCCCATGGGCATCACCATTGCCAATGCCAATCCTGATATGGTCGCGGCAGCCACCAAGATGGTTGACGGTGTGCCGGTCAGCGTATTTAACATGACTCCTGATCAGGTGGTTCAGTTCTTCAGTTATGCCAATTTCTTCAGCGCCAATCTGCTGCCGGTTACTTTGGGCAACATCGTCGGCGGAGCTATTTTTGTAGGCGGTTTCTATTGGCTTGCATATCTTAGAAAATAGTAATTGTTTATATAATTAAACAAGATTTAAGGAAGAGATCAATCGATTTTGGTCTCTTCTTTTTATTTTGAAAAACAAGGTTGACAAGCAATCTTTGATTGCGTAAGCGGGTGGGGTTCTTATTGTGAAACACAAGGTTCCCGGGACCCGCAAGCAATCTTTGATTGCGTAAGCGGGTGGGGTTCTTATTCTTGCATACAATGGGCGGATAAATGTTGAAGTCTGGAATAAACTGCACCTGCAAGGCATTTATGCAGAGAATTTGTTTGAATAAAATAAAGCCTTACTCCCTTGGCTGACATTTTTATAAGGCGTCCCCTGTTATAATGGTAAAACTCAGGTTCAGTCACAAGGGGGTAATGAAATGTTGGAACGACTGGAAATATACCCTTATCAAAGAGTTGAAGAGAAATTTGTGCCCAGACAGGCAAGAAGAAAGCTTGTTCCTGCCTGGCATCTGCCACAACTGCAGTTTAATAAAATTTTCCATGCCGGCAATTTGAATTATTCTGCTGACTGGCTTAAAAGCATGATGCGATGGGAAAATCTCTTCCTGGCCGGAGGCGCGGTAATCTTATCAAGAGCGTTCATTCTTGGTGAATTGTTGCCCTTTATATTTGCTTTTGTAGCAGTTTTTGCTGCGCAAAACCGTTCGCGCAGTATTGTTTTGCTGCTTTTCAGCCTGATTGGGCTGGCATCTGTGCTGCCCGGCAGTGTATTGACAGCTGATATAGCAGCTTTGCTGGTTATGGTGTGGGTTTTAAACACTGAAAAAATTCAATTGGGAAAAACATGGTGGGGAATACCTGCTATAACAGCAGCAGTTATTTTGGTCATAAAGAGCGCTGCTTTAATGATCAGCGGTTTGAATTTTTATCAGGAAATGGTGATCGTTTTTGAAGCACTGATCAGCAGTGTTATCAGTTATGTTCTACTGCATTGTTATGAGGTGATCAAACAGAAGAAACCCTTGGCTAGTTTTGGATTTGAAGAAATGGGTGCTTTCATGGTCCTGGGAATCGGTTTGATAATGGGGCTTAGTGATCTACAGGTAGCAGGATTGTCAGTCAGCGGCATATTATGCCGTCTGGGAATAATGATCGCTGCTTACCTCTGGGGTATTGGCGGAGGAGCTGTAATGGGGGTAATGTCGGGTATACTTCCCTCTATTTCTTCCAGTTTATTTGCTCAGACCCTGGGGATGTATTCCATATCCGGGCTCTTGGCGGGAATATTCCGCAGCTTTGGACGGTTAGGGGTAATTATTGGCTACATGTTGGGAACACTGGCCCTGTCGATGTTTATTGCTGACAGTCAGCTAACCGTATTGGGTTTGTGGGAAACGGGCATTGCCAGTATTATTTTTATGCTTCTGCCGGAATCTTTAAAAGAAAAACTGCCGGTGCAGAGTCTGGGGGTTTTGTCCAGCCATAAAACAGACGATAGCCAATCTGATTTCCGAATCAATGAAGCCATTGGTAATCGCATCCATCATTTGGCCCAGGTCTTTGATGAATTAAGTTCAACATTCACCGGGCTGGATGAAATTAACAATCGTCCGCGGGGAAATTCCTGCCTGAATTATTTATATGATGAATTATCCAACGGCTTTTGTGAAGATTGTACACGGTTCAATGGTTGCTGGAACCGGGAGTATCATAGTACGGCACAGGAAATCCTGGAACTCTTCTGTCAAACCGAAAGTGCGGGACAAATAAGTTATGAGGATTTACCTCCGTCACTTAAGAAAAAGTGCTTGCATGGCCGCGAACTAGTGACCACAGTAAATTATCTCTTTGATAATCTGCGTATCAATGAATATTGGTCGGAAAAAATGGGTGAATCACGCGAACTGGTCGCCAGACAGCTAAAAGGTGTCGGACAGGTGGTAAGGAGTCTGGCGGATGAAATAGAAATTGATTCCTCGATTGATATCGGACTGCGCGAACAATTGATGAAGGCCTGCAAACGGCTGGGAATAAATTTGAAAGATATCAGTCCCATATGCTGTAAGGGAGAGTTATTGTCAATCAATGTGATCAGTGCTTCATGTGTAGACGGCAGTGGTTGTGAGCTGAGTGTAGCTCCGGCCCTTTCTTCTGCTTTGGGACAAAAATTGGAGGTTTGCCAAAAAAACTGCCCGGGCTTAATGGGCAGAGGTGCATGCGATTTCACGCTGAAGCGTGCGTTTAACTATCAGGTCAGAAGTGCTGTTGCCCAGGTTGCCAGGGAAGACAGGAGCGGTGACAGCATGATTATAAATACTTTGCAGGAAGGCAAGGAACTTGTGGTTCTGAGTGACGGCATGGGGGTAGGAGAAAAAGCTCGCGACGAAAGCAATACGGCCGTAAAATTACTGGTTGATCTCCTTGAAAGCGGTTTTGATAAAGAGCTGGCGCTAAAGACCATTAATTCTGTTTTGTTGCTGCGCTCGCGCAGTGAAAGCTTTACTACCATGGATATGATGCTGATAGATTTATACAGTGCTGAACTTGATTTTATTAAAATTGCGAGCGCTCCAACTTTTATAAAAAGAGGAAAACAGATATTTGAATTGAGTTCATCTTCCCTGCCCATCGGGATACTGGAGGAAGTTGAAGTAAACAGTGAGAGAAGAACACTGTTGCCTCGGGATATCATTCTGATGGTCAGCGACGGGGTTATGGAAGCATCCCGGGAGCAGAACGGTGATATCTGGATACCTCGTTTATTAGCTCAGATACACGAAACTGATCCGCAAATCATTGCGCAAATGGTTATCAACCGGGCGCTGAGTCTGGCAGCAGGCAAACCGGTTGATGATATGACGACTATATGTCTGAGGCTGGATATGGCTTGAATATAATCTTATCTTCAATTGATCAGGATAATCTCTCCAATCGCGCAACGGCGTTTGGGGAGATTTTTTATTAGTAAAATTATTGATCTGTTCATGAAATTTAGAAGGAGATCTAACAAAAGTATCCAATTATTCGAATTATGGACAAATATTGAACAAATATAAAGTTGATTTGTCAATTGTCATGGCCGGCCGAATAAAGAGGAGGAATGAAAATGACAGATTCATCCGGCAGAAAAGATGACCTTAATTATAAAGATAATAATTTGCATCTGCATAAAAGTATTTTTGATATATATGATCACCCCAATATAGACATATTTTTTAACGCTTATCGCCATGCTGACATAGTCATGTCTATTCTAAACCTGGACGATTTCACCTACGTTGATGTCAATGACAGCTGGATCAAGGCTTTTGGCTATTCCCGCCAGGAAGTGATAAGCCAGCGATACAGCGCATTACCATTATGGATCGATGCAGTACAGGGTGATCAAAAATACCAGGAAATAAAACAGAACAATGGAATGCACAGCTTTGAAGTGGAATATTTCAGTAAAGACGGAAAAATCGGGTATGGCATGGTATCTTCACAATTGATCACCATTGACGGACATCAATTTTGTCTGAATGCCATGATTGATATAACCGACCGCAAGCAAACTGAAAACAAACTGCATAAGAGCGAGGAAAATCTGAAAAACATTTTATTTACCCTGGCTTCCATCAGCGACCCGTTTTATGCCGTTGATGCGGAATGGCGTATCGTCTATGTTAACCAGAAGGCACAGGAGTGGCTGCAGCGCGATCAGGAAGAATTATGTGGCAAATTACTGTGGGAAATTCTTCGCGAGCCTGAAAAACCGCGTATCTGCAAACAGATATGCATTGCCATGCGGGAACGAATTACAGTTAATTACGAAACTTTCAGTGTGAAAATGGCCAGTTGGTTTGAAGTAAGTGTATATCCGGCTAGAGAAGGGGGCTTGTCTTTTTATTTTAAGGATATAACTGCCCGTAAAAAAGCTGAACGGGCGCTCAAGGAAAGCGAAGAACGTCATCGCCTTTTGGCTGAAAAACTGCGTGAGGTGGATCTGGTTCAATCAGAGGATCGATTCTATAAAATTTTTAATCTCAATCCGGATATGATCGCAATTATCAATATGAAAGATGACACTTATATTGAAATTAACCAGGCTGCTTTGGATGTTTATGGTTTTACCAGGGAAGAGGTTATAGGAAGAAATGCAGTCCAAATTATGACAATAGAACCGGATAATTCGTCATACCATCATTTTATTGAACAATTAAAATTAGTCGGTATTGTTAAAAACTTTGAGTTAACCACGCGGAGTAAAACCGGCAAAATAATTAAAATAATGATTTCGTCTGTGTTAATCAACCTGGATGGCAAGCAATGCCGTTTGTCCATATTGAAGGACATCTCAGAGAGGAAGCGGTATGAAAAGGAAATAGCTCGGCTGGACCGTTTGAATCTGGTTGGGAAAATGGCAGCTTCGATTGGCCATGAGATACGTAACCCCATGACTTCGGTGCGGGGATTTCTGCAGATGTTCAGTGCCCAGGAAAATAGTGAAGAAAAAAAGATATACTATGATCTGATGATTGAAGAACTGGATAGGGCCAATGCGATTATCACAGAATTCTTAAATCTGGCCAAGGATAAAACGGCTGATCTGCGACCGCAAAGTCTGGGGCTTATCATTGCCAGAATTCGTCCCATGATTGAGGCCGAAGCACTGATGCGTGACAAACATGTCAGGATAATAGAGGGTAATGACATTCAACTTTTACTGGATGAAAATGAAATTCGCCAGATGGTATTGAATTTGGTCCGCAACGGGCTGGATGCCATGAGTTCCGGAGGAACCGTAACCATAATTACAGAGGAGACCGAAAGAGAAGTAATTCTTTGTATTGCTGATCAGGGTTGCGGGATTGATTCCGACATTATCGAACTGATCGGCACACCTTTTGTCAGCAGCAAAGACAACGGGGTGGGCCTGGGAATGGCAGTATGTTACAGTATTGCCGCCCGGCATGGAGCACGAATAGAATTTGAAACCGGAAGCGAAGGAACGGCCTTCCGGATTTATTTCCCCAAAATTTTGTAGCCCGTTACACAGGCATCTTTTGCTAGCTTGACAATTGATGTAACTTGGGTAGGATAGTAGTAACAGACGGAGATGAGGAGTAACTATGATTGAATCAGTCAAGGCGTATATTGCCGCGCAGGGATTGATCAGACCCGGCGAAAAAATTATTGCAGCCGTATCGGGGGGGCCAGACTCAATGGCCCTCTTGTATATTTTACAGAAATTAAGCCTGGAATCAGGCTTCAGCATTGTGGCTGCGCATATCAATCACGGATTGCGTCCACAAGCCGGACAGGAACAAGAATTTGTGGAAGAACACTGCCGGAGTTTAAATATCCCCTTTTATACAAAAACAATTGACGTTCGTGAATTAGCCCGCCAGACCAAAACATCCCTTGAAGATGCAGGCCGTCAGGCTCGTTATGGATATTTTAACGAATTATTGCAGGAATTGCAGGCCGATGCCATAGCGACCGCCCATCATCAGGATGATCAAGCTGAAACAGTGCTTTTACACTTGCTGCGTGGAGCCGGAATGCAGGGCTTGCGGGGTATTATGCCGCGGAACGGCGATCTCATTCGTCCGCTTTTGCAGCAGAGCAAACAGAATCTGCTGCACTATCTGCAGGAGAATCAAATCCACTTTTGTATTGATCAAAGCAATCAGGACCAAACTTTTCTGCGCAACCGCATTCGGCATCAGTTGATCCCGCTTTTGGAGAATGAATACAATCCCCGTATTACAGAAAATTTAAGCCGCCTGGCTGAAATTGTCGGGGCTGAAAATGATTATTTGCAGCAAATCATGCAAAGCTATTGGAACAGTTTGGTTTGTTTACTGGATGAGCAGAGTTTGGAGATGGATTTGGAGGGTTTTAAAGTGCTGCCTTTGGCAGTGCGCAGAAGGTTAACAATCATGGCATTATCGGCCGTGGGAGGTTCGACCGGATGGGAGGCCCGGGATGTAGAGAAAGTTTTGGAACTGCTGCATAAGCCAGGTTCGGCGAAAATTCTGCAGTTAAAAAAGGGAATCAAGATCAACAAGTCTTATGATAGAATAATATTTACGAGCTATTGGCAAGAAACAGGTATTTTCAATATTGAGGTCACGATTCCGGGGCAGGCAGTACTTCCGGACGGGACCACATATCGTTTCAGGCTTGAGAATTATGGCTGTTTCAATGCGGAAACAGACGAAATATTTCTGGATTACGACAAGCTATCCCGGCCGTTGCTGCTTCGTTCGCGCTGCAATGGAGATGTAATTCAGCCGGCTGGGTTTGCCGGGCATAAAAAGCTGAAGAAATACTTAAATGAACAAAAAGTCCCTTTCCGGCAAAGAGATCAGGTTGCGGTACTCGCCTCACGAAACGGTGAGATTTATGCCCTGTTGGGATTTTGTATCTGTTCAGCTGCTGCCGTTGACCATCAGAGTAAAAATATCCTGCTGATAAAAAAGACGGAGAATGAAAACAATAGTCATAAATTGAAAAGCCGATAGTCATATGCTAAAATATTTTGACCTAGAAGAATTTATCAATTCAGGAAACACAAATGATGCAAGCTATTTTTATAATCAAGACCGGGGAGGTAATTAATTGGACAAGGCTCTTAAAAACATAGCGATATACACATTGATCGTTTTACTGGCATTATTTGCTATAAAAATGACTTCCGCTCCCCAGGATGAGGTCAAGGAATTGACCTATTCCCAATTCTACAGCCAGGTTGAGGCCGGAGCGGTTAAGAGTGCTGAGGTTGAAGTAAATGAACTGGTTTACAAGATTTCGGCAACTTTAAAAAATGGCGACAAAGTGTCAACTGTAGCGACCAAAGAAAGCAACATCGACAAAATCATGCAGGACAAAGGTGTACAGGTGAAAGCTCAGCCGGTTCCGCCTGCACCCTGGTGGACCACACTGCTTAGCACTCTTTTCCCCATAGTGATTCTGATCGTCTTCCTATTGTTTATTATGAACCAGACCCAGGGTGGCGGTGGCAAAGTTATGCAGTTTGGCAAGAGCAAAGCACGGATGATGTCCGGTGAGCAGGTCAAAACGACTTTTGCCGATGTAGCCGGTGCCGAGGAAGCCAAAGAAGAAATGACTGAAGTCGTTGAATTCCTCAAAAATCCTGAGAAGTTTATAAAAATCGGTGCCAAAATCCCCCGTGGGGTTTTGTTGTACGGTGCTCCCGGAACCGGCAAAACTTTGATGGCCAAGGCGGTCGCCGGCGAAGCAGGAGTTCCGTTTTTCTCCATCAGCGGCTCCGACTTTGTGGAGATGTTTGTTGGGGTAGGGGCAGCCCGGGTACGCGACCTGTTTGAGCAAGCCAAAAAGAATTCACCCTGTATTGTATTTATTGATGAAATTGATGCGGTTGGCCGGCAGCGCGGTGCAGGTCTGGGTGGAGGACATGATGAACGTGAACAGACTTTGAACCAACTGCTGGTGGAAATGGACGGTTTCAGTACCAACGAAGGCATTATTGTGATGGCTTCCACCAACCGTCCTGATATCCTCGATCCTGCTTTGTTAAGACCGGGACGATTTGATCGTCATATTTTGATCGACCGGCCAGATGTAAAAGGCCGTGAAGCGATCCTTAAAGTCCATGTCAAGGATAAACCTTTGGACGAAAATGTGAATCTGGAAATACTGGCCAAACGAACCCCGGGCTTTACGGGTGCCGATCTGGCCAACCTGGTTAATGAAGCCGCCTTGTTGTCCGCAAGGCGGGACAAAAGTACGGTGGGAATGGAGGAACTGGAGGAATCGATTGAAAGAGTTATCGCCGGTCCCGAAAAAAAGACCCGGGTTATCTCCGAAAAAGAAAAGAAGCTGGTGGCGTATCACGAAGCTGGTCATGCGCTGGTTTCATATTTCCTGCCCCACACGGATAAATTACATAAAATATCAATTATACCCCGCGGACGGGCAGGTGGTTATACGTTGCTTTTACCAGAGGAAGACCGCAACTATATTACCAAATCCTATATGCTGGATGAAGTAACTACCCTGCTGGGGGGGCGGGTTGCCGAAGCGTTGGTCCTGAATGACATCAGCACCGGTGCCCAGAATGATTTGGAGCGTGCCAGCAGCATTGTTCGTAAAATGATTACCGAATACGGCATGAGCGAGGATCTGGGACCGCTGACTTTCGGACACAAGAGTGAAGAAGTATTTTTAGGCCGTGATATTTCACGGGATCGTAATTATTCTGATGCCATTGCTTATGCCATAGATAAAGAAGCCTCCCATTACATGGATGCCAGTTACAACAAGGCGGAAAAGATATTAAGTGATAACATTGAA
>JAGFXV010000136.1 GCA_017861475.1 Bacillota bacterium
CGAGCCACGTGATTCAGCAAGATTGTTGGTCATGGATCGTGCCAGCGGCAAACTGGAGGATCGTATATTCACAGATATCATTGATTATTTTGAACCGGGGGATACTTTGGTCATTAATAAAACCAAAGTGGTTCCGGCGCGTCTTTTTGCCTACAAATCTACCGGCGCCAAAATTGAGATCCTGCTGCTCAATAAACAGGGGGAGAACTGGGAAGCTTTGGTAAAGCCCGCCCGGCGTATGCCCAAAGGCAGTCGGGTATTTTTTAAGGACTATCCTGAGGTTGAAATTGAAGTGATGGCTGAGCTTGAAAACGGCGGCCGGATCCTGCATTTTCATAATTGTCCCGATGAAATGGCTTTCCTGGACAAAGCAGGTTCTATGCCGCTTCCGCCCTACATTAACCGGTCAGCAGAGGAAAAAGATAAAATCGACTATCAGACGGTATATGCCCGGGAGCAAGGCTCCGCCGCGGCTCCGACCGCCGGACTGCATTTTACAGAAAAACTACTGCAGGATCTGCAGCAAAAAGGGGTCAATATTGCACGGATACTTCTCCATGTTGGCTTGGGAACCTTTCGGCCGGTGAGCAGTGATGACATCAGAAAACATCAAATGCATTATGAATATTTCCAGATCGACGAAGATACAGCGGAATTGTTAAATAATACCCGGCAAAAAGGGAAAAATATTGTTGCCGTTGGAACAACGGTAGTAAGAACATTGGAAACGGTATATAATAAAAACCATGGATTTTGCAGTCAGGCAGGCCAGACCAACAAATTTATTTATCCGGGCTATGAATATGGGGCAGTAGACAGGATCATCACCAATTTTCATTTACCGGGCTCATCCTTAATTATGCTGGTCGCTGCTTTTGCCGGTTTGGACCTCACGCTGCAGGCTTATCGCCATGCGGTCGAAGAAGAATATCGCTTTTTCAGTTATGGTGACGCCATGTTGATCATTTAAGTGAACCTATGTTATATGGAAGGAATTTAATCAATGCTGGATTTTCAAATTACTCGAACTGATTCCGGCAGTGCAGCGCGAACAGGACAACTGACTACTACCCACGGGGTCATTGATACCCCGGTTTTTATGCCGGTAGGGACCCAGGCAACCGTCAAAGCCATGACGCCGGGGATGCTGGCTGAAGTGGGGGCGGATATCATTCTGTCCAATACGTACCATCTTTACTTGCGACCCGGAGCTGATTTGGTTGAAAAGGCAGGAGGTCTGCACAGCTTTATGAACTGGCCGCGCAGCATTCTTACCGACAGCGGCGGGTTTCAGGTTTTCAGTCTCAAGGGGCTGAGAAAAATCAGTGACGAAGGGGTCGTATTTCATTCCCATATAGATGGCTCACGCCATTTCCTCACGCCCGAAATTGTCATGGATATTGAGCAAAAACTCGGTGCTGATATAGCCATGTGTTTTGATGAGTGCGCTCCCTTTCCCTGCAGTTATGAAGAAGCGGCGCAGGCGGTGGAGAGGACTACCCTGTGGGCAACCCGCTGTCGGGAAAGTCATCACCGGGCTGACCAGGCATTGTTTGGAATCGTGCAGGGCAATGTATTTGAGGATTTGCGTGAAAAGAGTGCTGCTGAAATAGTAGCCCTGGATTTTCCCGGTTATGCCATAGGCGGTTTGAGTGTCGGCGAGCCCAAGCAAGACATGTACCGTATCCTTGATCTGACCAATAACTTACTGCCTCAGGATAAACCGCGCTATTTGATGGGCGTGGGGGCGCCGGAGGATTTGCTGGAGGGGGTCAAACGCGGGGTGGATATGTTTGACTGCGTTTTGCCGACCCGTATTGCCAGACATGGTACGGCTTTCAGTCACTGCGGCAAAGTAGTAGTGCGCAATGCCGGCTATGCAGAGGATTTTACCCCTCTGGATCCGGATTGTGACTGCCAGGTTTGTAAGAGTTACAGTCGTGCGTATCTGCGACATTTGGTCAAGTCCGAAGAAATTCTGGCCCATATTCTGTTGAGCTATCATAATATTTATTTTCTGATAAAATTAATGCAGGATATTCGTAAAGCCATTGCCGACAATACATTTGCACAATTCTATAATAATTTCTATGAAAATTACAGAATTTAACTGCAGGATTTGATGAGGGTTTGGCGAAAAACAACAAAGTTATGGAAAAATAATTAGGAGGGATAGATTTGAATATTATGGCTGCAGCAGCAACCACTACGCAGCAGGGCTGGGTTACCGTAGCGATTTATTTCGGCGTTTTTCTGGTGATATTTTATTTATTTATCATCATGCCCCGCAAAAAGCAGGAAAAAAAGCATGATTCCGTATTGGAATCCCTTAAAAGAGGTGACAAGATCGTCACTATCGGGGGTATACGCGGGGAAATCAGCAAAGTAAAAGAAGACACTATAATGGTTAAGGTTGCTGACAATACAGAAATTGAGTTTGTTAAAAAAGCCATTTCTCATAAAATTGAGGGTTAACAATGGTTACCCTGGAGGATATAAAAAACAGCCAGGCGATCAATACGTTTATCCTTAAGGGAAACGAGCATTTGGGCGCAATGGGCTATACTGACCACGGCAGGCTGCATATTGCACTGGTTTCAAGCTTGAGCCGAAGCATCCTGCTGCAGTTGGGTTACAATACCCGCACTGCGGATTTGGCTGGTATTGCAGGTTATATGCATGACCTGGGCAATGTTGTCAACCGCAACGGGCATAGTCAGAGCGGTGCTTTGATGGCCATGGAAATTCTGCGCGGAATGAAAATGAATCCGGAGGAAATAGCTGTTGTTGCAGCGGCCATCGGCAATCATGACGAGGGGAGCGGACAACCGGTAAATCCTGTGGCAGCAGCTCTTATCCTGGCGGACAAGTCCCATGTACATCGTAACCGGGTCAGAAATCATGACGTGGCGACTTTTGATATTCATGACCGGGTTAATTATGCCGTGGAAAATTCATCACTGATCATTGAAGCCGAAAAAAAACTCATCAGCATGGAATTGAGCATAGATATCGAGATTTGTCCGGTAATGGAGTATTTTGAGATCTTTTTAAGCCGTATGCTGATGTGCCGGCGGGCAGCCAACTATTTGGGTTGTGAATTTGCCTTAATTATTAATGGCGCCAAACTCTTATAGAGGAATTTGATTTTCCTTATTCTTTGAGTACGGCTTATTTTAAAACACAAGAATGCGGAGGGAGGACAAACCGTTGCGAAAAAATACCAGTATCGCAATTATAGGCGCAATAATTGTAGCATTGGCTTTTTTGGCCTATTTTACCTACAAACCGATTATCAACAACATTAAACTTGGTCTGGATCTTCAGGGGGGATTGCACGTAGTGCTGCAGGCCCAGGAAAAAGAAGGCAAGACGATCAGTGCCGATACGATCCAGAAGTCCATCGGAGTATTGGAAGAACGCGTTAATTCCCTGGGAGTAAGCGAACCGTCCATTTACCCGCAGGGAAATGACCGGATCGTTATCGAATTAGCCGGAGTAGACGACCCTGAGGCTGCCGTTAATATTATCAAAAATACTGCCCAATTGGAATTCTGGGATGAGAACGGCAAGGTTCTGGTCACCGGCGAAAATCTTAAGGACGCCCAGGCCAAAGTAAGCTCTTCCGGCGGAGGCGGCTGCGTTCCGGTGCACTGCCGGTTTCCTTCAGCATAATGGAAAAAAGAACAGTTGGACCGAGTCTGGGAAGTGATTCGCTGGATTTCAGCATAAAAGCCAGCTTGATGGGTTTGCTGGCAATCCTGTTATTCATGCTGGGATATTACCGTCTGCCTGGATTTGTGGCTGATATTTCCATGGTGTTGTATTCGATCCTGGTGCTGGGGACCATGGTCTTGTTGGGGGTGGTTTTAACGCTGCCTGGAATTGCCGCTTTTATATTGTCCATTGGTATGGCGGTGGATGCCAATATAATTATTTATGAACATATCAAGGAAGAGCTGCGTTTGGGCAAGACTTTGAAAGCGGCCATTGAATCTGGATTCGGGCGTGCATTTTGGACCATATTTGATTCCAACATAACCACGCTGATTGCCGCGATCGTATTGATATGGTTTGGGACCGGTACGATCAAAGGATTTGCAGTTACCCTCTCCATTGGTATTATAGGCAGTATGTTGGTAGCGTTGACATTCACGCGCTACATGCTGGTTTGGTTTGCCGACATCACCAAAAATAATAAATTATACGGTGTATAAGGAGGGTAGAAAATGCAATTTATTGAAAATAGGAAATGGTTTTATATGTTTTCCTCTATTTTGATCATTGCCGGTATTGTATCCATGTTTATGCAGGGATTCAATTGGGGTATTGATTTTACCGGAGGTTCCTTATTACGTTATAAGATGGAAAGTACCATAACCGCCGATCAGGTTAGAAATACGGTCAGTGAGCTAAAACTGGTTAAAGAAGTCAGTGTGCAGAAGAGCGGCAGCGAATTTTACATCCGTACCACTGAACTCAATCAGGAGCAAACTGCAAAAATGACTTCCGGCCTGAAGGAAAAATTCAAATCCGTTACCCTGGAAAGTGCTGAAAGCGTTGGCGCTACCATCGGCAGCGAGCTGACCCGCAATGCCTTGATCGCTATTGGCATAGCGCTGGTACTGATGTTGATCTATATTACTTTCCGCTTTGAGTTTGCTTTTGGATTGGCAGCGGTGTTGGCACTGTTTCATGATGTTCTGATTGTGCTGGGACTTTTCTCGATCTTTCAATGGGAGGTCAGCAGTTATTTCGTGGCGGCAATATTGACGATCGTCGGTTATTCCATCAACGATACCATCGTCATTTTTGACCGGGTAAGAGAAAATCTGCGCAGCCGGAAGAAGGAAGAGCTCAGTACCCTGCTCAACCGGAGTATAATGCAGACTTTAAACCGTTCGGTCAACACGGTTTTGACGGTTTTGATGCCGTTGATCACCCTGTTGCTGTTTGGCGGATCGACCATCAAAGTTTTCGTAATTGCTCTGCTGATTGGTTTCCTCTTTGGTATGTATTCCTCAATTTGCGTAGCCAGCCCGATATACTATGATTATAAGCAGCGTTCGGCTAGCTGATCCACGGCAATGATTTAGAAGCATATGGTGCATTGCCGGATAAAATAAATAATGGATGCAAAAAAAATCCCTTGCCGGTGCGGCAAGGGATTTTTATCACCATTATGATTCCGTTAATTCAGATTTTATATCGCATTCTTTTTTGTGGCACAACTCACAGTCTTGATCTTCGCACGGTTCAGCATGAACCAGCACATGTACATGCTGCAACCGTATTTCGATCTCGTTTTCGATGCGATCACACAGATCATGAACCTCGGCAATGGATAAATCACGCGGAACGACCAGATGCATATCGACATATCTTTCCGAACCTGCTTTGCGGGTTCGCAGCTGATGAAAATTGACCAGACCTTCCGGGCTTACAATACTGATAGCTTCTTTAATAGCTTCCTCTTCGTCAGGCGGTAAGGCTACGTCCAGTAAAGGAACCAGGGCTTTTACAGTCAGATCATAAGCAGCTTTGCAAATCAGCAGGGCTACGGCAATAGCAATGATAGGGTCCAGGATTTGGATCTTGGTGACGGCTATGACCAGCAAACCGAGCATTACACCCAGGGAAGTAAAGACATCGGTACGCAGGTGCATGGCATCAGCCTCCAGAGCAATTGAGTCGGTTTTGCGGGCTGTTTTCATCAAAAGGCCTGATACCAACCAGTTAACCAGGGTAGCAAAAGCCATGACCGCAATACCGACACCAATCGTTTCCACGTTTGCGCCATTAATAATCTTCTCGTAGGCTTCAGCTATAATCCAGATCGCTGCAATAAAAATAAGCAGTGCTTCAATCGTACCTGACATATTTTCAAACTTGCCGTGACCATAACGATGTCTGGAGTCGGGTGGGTTACTGGAAATACGTACTGCTATAAAAGCAATAATAGCCGCCAGCAAATCCAGACCCGAATGGATGGCTTCAGATAAAATACTGACTGAATTGGTGAGGATTCCGGCAATCAGTTTTAAGAGAACCAATGTAGTATTTGAAAGAATCGAAATGGATGCGATCCTTTGCTTTTCATCCATCCACATTTCACGAACCAATTTTATTAACCCCACAATATAACCCCCATCATATAAAAATAGCGGGACTTCCATTCTATAGAAGTCCCGCGGTATTCCGCTGCCCTTTCGAGCCTGGTTAGACACCTGACTGTAAAATTTTATGCATTTCTAATATTCTATGATAGACAATCATTTTTTACAAGTTAAAAAAAGTATTTATCACTAAGAAAATAATTATTGCTTCCATTTGCTGAAAGGAATACTTAAAATAGTCAATATAAATACATGAATTACATTATGAAAGGAGAACTGATTCGTGCCTGCATATTTGATTGGAGCTTTGGTTTTCATGGTCGGTATTGTCATCTTCGTAATGCAAAATAATACGCCTGTTACCATTCATTTTATAAGCTGGCATACAGCAGAGATATCCCTGGCACTGGTCGCGCTGATTGCGGCATTGGGGGGAGCTATAATTACCTTTTTTATTGATAGTTTCAGGGCGTTTAAGACCGGAAGGAAATTAAACGAGTTGACCAGTTACAATAAAAAACTGGAGCGGGAAATATCAACCCTGAAGGCCAAAAACGCTTCATCAACGGAAAATAAAAAACCTACTACATAAATTACGTTAAAAATTTATTGCTGGGATTGAAGATTCCGCACATGATACGTAAGGAGACGTTGATTGAGCGGAATTTTTATTTATCATTTAAAGATGGCCGATTTTTGCTGGCAGAGACGGCAAGTGCCAACTGCTTTAAGGGTATGCTATAATGCAGATAGTTTGAGTGTTGGGAGAATTGCCTTGGAAATTATTACTTCACATAACGCGCTTGACTTTGACGGCCTTGCCAGTATGGCGGCTGCAGCAAAATTATATCCGGGAGCAGTACGGGTATTTTCAGGTACCGTAAATAAAAGTGTAAAAAAATTTATGGCGCTTTATAAAGACTTGTTAAACATAAAAACAGCCAAAGAGATCCAACTGTCTTCTGTAGACCTTTTAGTGCTGGTTGATACGGCCAATCCCAAACGTCTGGCTCAGCTGGAGATGGTACTGGCAAATGTGGATCTGGATGTGCATATTTATGACCACCACACTCCGCTTGAAGGCGATTTGAGCGGCAGTTTGGTTGAATATCATCCTACCGGTGCTGCTACGACTATTTTGGTGGAAAAAATTATTGAACAGGATATCCCCATCAGTCCCTTTGACGCCACCATATTTGCCTTGGGAATTTATGATGATACTGGAAGTTTGCTGTTCCCTTCCACAACTGCACGTGATGCCAATGCGGTTGCCTATCTATTGAGTCGGGGAGCCAATCTGAGCGTCGTCAGTAATTTTATGGGACAGTCTTTTTCCGAAGAACAAAGAAGCATGCTGTACAATTTGATCGAATCATGTACACATTACATGATCAAAGATCTGGATATTGTGATCGCTGTTTTTGAGGGTGACAGGTTTATACCCGGACTTGATCTGGTGACATTTCGTTTATTTGAAATGGAAAACTGTGAAGCAGCTTTTGTGGTTGTCAAAATGGAGGGCAAAGTCAATGTGATAGGCAGAAGCCGCAGTCACAACATAAGGGTCAATGAAGCGCTACGATCGCTGGGAGGGCGGGGGCACGACAAAGCAGCTTCGGCTGTTATAAAGAATAAAAGTTGCGATGAGGTTAAAGAAACGATTCTGGATAATCTCAAGGTATTGGTCAATCCTTCCCTGGTTGCAGCAGACATTATGTCCAGTCCGGTTAAAACGCTGCGTTCCGGGATCAGTATGGAGGAAGCCGGACATATCATGCTTCGATACGGACATACCGGAATGCCGGTCGTGGAGCATGGCACAATGATTGGAATGATATCCAGGCGTGATGTCGACAAAGCCAATATTCATGATCTTGGCCACGCGCCGGTCAAGGGATTTATGACCGCAGAAGTGCTCTCTGTTACAGCCAGTACTACTGTCAGCGATGTTCAAAAGCTGATGGTGGAACATGATATCGGCAGGCTGCCGGTAATTGAAGATGGTAAATTGATCGGCATCGTTTCCAGGACCGATATTTTAAGAACCCTCCATGGCGATGATTATCCGGAAGACCATGAGCTGCTTTATTCATATTCGGAAGGGTGTTGGGAAAACTGTGCTGCGCAAATGGAAAAGCAACTGCCGCAGCAGATTTTGTCCTTTCTGCGTCTGGCCGGGGAAATTGGGGCTGAGCTGGATAGTATGGTTTATTGTGTAGGTGGCTTTGTAAGAGATTTATTACTGCAGGAAACCAACTTTGATGTTGATTTGGTGGTGGAAGGGGACGGAAAAGAAGTGGCTGCAGGGCTTGCCCGGCAACTGAATGCAAAATTGCGTGTTCATGAAAGGTTTGGCACGGCGGTGGTGATTTTGCCGGACGGGAGCAAAATTGACGTAGCTACGGCGCGAACTGAGTATTATGAATTTCCCGCTGCACTGCCACAGGTGGAAAAATCATCTCTAAAAGAAGACATGTACCGGCGTGACTTCACCATCAATAC
>JAGFXV010000137.1 GCA_017861475.1 Bacillota bacterium
AAAACCACCTTCTTTTAAACGGGAAGACCAAAGCTGGACGTTTTTCCGATCCGGTTGCCTATGTAACCATGGATAATACCAATAAGATTTATGATTTGCTGATATGTGAAGAAAATAACGCTGAAATACTGGCTCCACTTGAGGAAATATGCCGCCTGCGGGCGGTGCAGGACATTAATCCGTCGTCAGCTCTGAGTTTTATCCCGGCATTAAAACAACTGGTCAGGGAGGAGCTGAAGGATGAAATCAAAAGCGGCATGTACTCTGACGAGTTAACGGAATTTGATAAACGTATAGATGACATTGCCAGGTTGGCAATCGATAGATATTCAAGTTGCAGAGCCAGAATTGATGAAATAAGGATCAATGAAATTAAACGGTTAAATGGGAGAGATGCGGGATGAAGATCTGGTCTTCTCTGCTGGCGGTGATAGCGCTGGTATTTATAGCATGGGTTGGGGCTGGAGTCCTACATCTGAGTACATTTTTCGGAATCGTACTGCCCTACCTGGCTTTAATTATATTCCTGGCAGGCTTTCTGTTACGGGTAATAAAATGGGGAAAATCTCCGGTACCCTTCTGTATCCCTACTACCTGCGGACAACAGGAATCGTTGCCATGGATAAAACCGAATAAAATTGAAAACCCCACCACAACTTGGGGAGTTATCTGGAGAATGATTCTCGAAATAACACTATTTCGTTCTTTGTTCAGGAATACGGCTACAGAAAAACATGACGGAAATCTGGCCATTGGATCCGCCAAATGGCTCTGGTTCGGAAGCTTGTTGTTCCACTGGTCGATGCTGGTTATAATCATCAGGCATCTGCGCTTTTTTACCGAGCCGGTTCCGGTTCTGATTCAAGGGTTGGAATTCATGGATAGTTTTCTTCAGATCGGAATTCCTTTGCTATACATGACGGATGTATTTATCGTACTGGCGCTTAGCTATCTGTTCCTGCGCCGGGTGGCGATTCCTAAAGTAAAATATATCTCCCAGGCAGCAGATTATTTTCCGCTCCTGCTTCTGTTGGGAGTGGCTATCAGCGGAATTTTAATGAGATATTTCTTTAGAGTCGATGTGGTGGGGGTAAAAGAACTTGCCATGGGACTGGTTACTTTTAGACCGGTGTTCTCAGCGGAAATAGGCCCGATTTTCTACATCCATCTGACTTTGGTCAGTTGCCTGTTTGCATATTTTCCCTGGAGCAAACTAATGCATGCCGGCGGCATCTTTATGAGTCCCACCAGAAATCTTGCCAACAACAGCCGTATGGTTCGGCACGTGAATCCTTGGAATTATGCCGTGAAAACCCATACTTACGATGAGTACGAAGAAGAGTTCAGAGACAAGATGAAAAAAGTCGGACTGCCACTGGAAGGGGAGGGTTAGGTTATGGCCAAACTGCCGAAAAAGGATGAACTGATGAACTATAAATACGAAGTCCCCCCTTCTGATTGGATGGATACAGCAGTGGATATCAGACCTGGTACCTATTGCTACGGCGCCAAAGGCAAGAACCTCGAGGCGGTTAACTTTCCCAACGCCCGAGACTGGTCGCCGGTTGACGAAGATTGGCATCTGCCGGATAACTGGCAGGAAATATTTTTGAATGGTATGGCCGAGCGTTTGGATAAATATCGTTCTTTCAGACTTTTTATGGATGTATGCGTTCGCTGCGGCGCCTGCGCTGACAAATGCCATTTTTACATGGGCTCGGGTGATCCTAAAAACATGCCGGTTCTACGCGGAGAATTGCTGCGGTCTGTTTACAGAAGATATTTTACAACTTCGGGCAAACTGCTGGGTCGAATCGCGGGTGCGCGTGATCTGACCGAGGACGTGCTAAAAGAGTTATGGTTTTATTTTTATCAATGTACCGAATGTCGTCGTTGCTCAGTGTTCTGTCCCTACGGTATTGACCAGGCGGAAATAACTATAATGGGGCGGGAATTGTTTAACTTGTTAGGGTTGAATACTGACTGGATATCCGGCCCGGTGGCCAATTGCTATATGAAGGGCAACCATGTGGGACTGGAGCCGCAGACGATCCTAAGCAATATTGAGTTTATGATGGACGATCTGGAAGATATAACCGGAAAACGGATTGAACCCCGATTCAATAAAAAGGGAGCAGAGATTTTATTTGTTGCCCCTTCTGGTGACCTTTTTGCCGATCCCGGCATCTATACCTGCATGGGTTATTTAATGCTGTTTGAACAACTGGGATTGGATTATACCATGAGTACCTATGCCTCAGAGGGTGGAAATTTCGGGTTTTTTACCTCCAATGAAATGGCCAAGCGGCTCAACGCCAAAATATATGCGGAAGCAAAAAGGCTGGGAGTCAAGTGGATCCTGGGCGGCGAATGCGGACATATGTGGCGGGTGGTTAATCAGTATATGGATACCTGGAACGGTCCGGCTGATTTTCTTGAGGTGCCGGTATCTCCTATAACCGGAACGAAATTCGAAAACGCCAGATCTACCAAGATGGTGCATATTGCCGAGTTTACAGCAGATCTTATATATCATAACAAGCTTAAGTTAGATCCAAGTCGAAACGATCACTTAAGAATTACTTTCCATGATTCCTGTAATACCTCGCGTGGGATGGGTATTATGGAGGAGCCGCGTTATATCATTAAAAACGTATGTAATAATTTCTTTGAAATGCCGGAAGAAACCATCCGTGAAAAAACTCTTTGCTGTGGCAGCGGATCAGGTTTGAATGCCGGGGAAAATATGGAAGTCAGACTGCGGGGAGGATTCCCCCGGGCCAACGCAGTGAAATACGTTCAGGATAAACACGGAGTAAATGTTCTGGCCAATATTTGTGCCATTGACCGGGCCGCGATGCCATCTTTGATGGACTATTGGGTACCAGGCGTACAGGTTATGGGGGTACATGAGCTGGTTGGAAATGCTTTGATTATGGACGGGGAGAAAGAACGTACCCTGAACCTGCGCGGTGAACCGTTACCGGGAAAAGGAGGGGAAGACGATGTATAACGGAGGTAAAATCATTGCCGGCCTTATTATTTTCGCAGCAATAATTACTTCTCCTTTTCTGTTGAACATCGGCAAAGCGGACGAAGCCCCGCAACCAAGTCTGGATACGCCGGCCATTAATCAGATGAGTGAAAAGAAATGCGTTGAATCAGCCGAGTTTATGCGCACAGGACATATGCAGATGCTCAACGACTGGCGCGATCAGGTGGTCAGAAACGGAGATACCGTTTATGTCAGCAATTCCGGTCAGGAATATGAAATGAGTCTGGAGAACAGTTGTCTCAAATGCCACTCCAACAAACAAGAATTTTGTGATTCCTGTCATACTTATGCACAAGTTGACCCCTATTGCTGGGATTGCCACACGGATACGAAAGGAGCTGGTCAATAATATGGACAGACGGAGTTTCCTTAAATTATTGGCAGTAACCGGCGTCGGCGGAGTGGCTGTCTTTGAAGGCATAAACCAGTTCGGCGCTACCGAAGCAGCGGAAATTAAAAAAAGTACCAAGTCTCTGCAAGGCAAACACTGGGGTATGGTGATCGATGTTAGCAAATTTCAGAATGCCGAAGATTTTAAACGTATAGCAAATGCTTGCCATTCGTATCACAACGTACCGGATATTGATGACCCCAAACAAGAGATCAAATGGATCTGGCAGGATGACTTTGAACATACTTTTGCCGAGTTGGAAAGCAATTATTTAAGCGAAAAAATTAAGCAGCAGCAGTTCCCGGTCTTGTGTAACCACTGCGAAAGTCCTGCTTGTGTAAGGGTGTGCCCCACGAAGGCTACCTTTAAACGGGATGACGGTATCGTGGCCATGGACTATCATCGCTGTATCGGCTGTCGGTTTTGTATGGCTGCTTGTCCATTCGGAGCAAGAAGTTTTAATTTCTTTGACCCGAGACCATATATAAAGGAAATAAACCCGGAAATACCGACCCGTACAAAAGGTGTGGTAGAAAAATGTACCTTCTGTGTGGAACGGTTGGATAAGGGTTTAGGACCACTATGTGAAGAGGCTTCCCGCGGAGGAATCGTATTCGGTGACTTGGATGACCCCAATTCAGAAGTTAGAAAAGTGCTGGGGGAAAATTTCTCCATCCGCCGCAAAGTTGAATTGGGAACCGGTCCCAGTATTTATTACATTTTCGGGGGAGGCGGACAAAGTGCTTGAGAAAGCTTTGTATGGAAGTAAACGCTATTATGCCTGGATTGGGCTACTAGTGGTTGTTATCCTTATCGGAATGATTGCCTATATAAGGCAATTTGAATATGGATTAGGCTTGACCGGCATGAGCCGTGATGTAAGTTGGGGATTATACATTTCCCAGTTCACGTTTATGGTCGGAGTAGCTGCTTCAGCGGTAATGGTGGCCATACCATATTATTTACATGATCATAAAGTATTTGGCCAGATTGTTATTTTGGGTGAATTCCTGGCAGTTGCGGCAGTAATTGTGTGTATGCTCTTAGTGTTTGTTGATATGGGACAGCCGACCCGTTTTATGAATATACTTTTGCATCCGACTCCCAACTCGATATTGTTCTGGGACTTTATGGTGCTTGGCGGTTATCTGCTGCTCAATCTGGTCATCGGCTGGACGGTCATGGGAGCGGAGAAAAAGGGTGCCGCTCCGGGCGGTTGGGTCAAAGTGCTTACCTATATCGCAATTCCCTGGGCGGTAAGCATTCATACCGTAACTGCTTTCCTGTATGCCGGACTACCGGGAAGATATTACTGGCTGTCCGCAATTATGGCGGCGCGTTTTCTATCCTCAGCGTTTGCAGCTGGACCAGCGCTTCTGATTATACTTTGTCTATTGTTACGTAAAGTATCGTCTTTTAAGACTTCAGTTGAAGCGATCCAATCACTGGCCAAAATAGTGACTTATGCCATGATTGCCAATGTGTTTTTCTTCCTGCTGGAGGTATTTACTGCCTTTTACAGCAATATTCCCGGGCATATGGCTTCTTTAAAGTATCTGTTTGGCGGACTGGATGGACATAATAATCTGGTAGCCTTTATGTGGATTGCAGCATTCCTTGCCTTTGCCGGTATAACCATGTTACTGATTCCCAAACTGCGCAGAAATGAAAAGGTTCTGCCGCTGGCCTTGATCGCCGTTTTTATTGCAGCCTGGCTGGACAAAGGCATCGGACTGGTGCTGGGCGGATTTGTACCCAATA